>JAAYLU010000045.1 GCA_012521675.1 Synergistaceae bacterium
CAAGACCGCCAGAAAGGGGGGGATGGAAGTCCCGGTTACGGCGGCGAAGGCGCCCCGTGCTCCGGCCATCCTCTTGCCGATGATGTATGAGAGGTTTACCGCGACGGGCCCCGGCAGGGCCGTGGCAAGCACGGTCATGTCGGCGATCTCCTCCTCGGAAAAGCCCCCTATGGAACGAAGCTCCCCCTGGATGAAGCCTAGCATCACTATTCCGCCTCCGAAGGTCAGAGCGCCTATGCGAAGAAACAAGAAGAAGATGGATCCGATGGACATATTTACTCAACCCTCCGTTGCGGGTGCCATTCTACGCGGCGCTCCTCCTGCGATTCGACCGGCGTGGAATGCCGAAGAGAGGCTTCGATGTGCCAATTCACAGCTGCCGGAGATTCTCCCTCTTCAAATAGCGATAGACCGTGGCTTCAGATATGCCGAGCCGCTCGGCCGTCCTGGCCACGGATCCCTTCAACGAGAAGAGATGCCTGTCATTGAGCATGCCGACAAATCGCATTCTCTCCTTGGGCCCCATCTCGGCGGGGGAGACAGTGAACTCGGCGATGCCCTGCTCGATGATCACATCCATCAGGTCTTCAATATCATAATCGGAGCCGGAGGAGGCATCAGGCTCGAGCAGCGACTCCACTGCGACACCCTCCTCTTCGGGGGCGGGCCTCATCCCCCTGATGAACTGAAACCTATCGTGCAGGAAGTCATGCAGTTTGACGAGGTTAGTCACGTCGTGATTCGCGCAGATCATCCCGCGAAGCTCTCCCTCCTCGTCCTTGATGAAGAAGGCGTGAGATTTGATTATCCTGCCGTCCCCGATCCTGTCCACGTGCGAGACCATGTTACGAGTGTAGCCTCCGCTTCTGACCAGCCTCACGAAGGACGGAGCGTACTCGGACATGGTGCCGCCCTCCGTCCGGCCGCTGATGTGCCCGTTTCTTATGGCGATAATGGAGGCCTCCGGGCACGAGAGGTCGTGAAGGACCAGCTCGCAGTCCGGCCCGCAGACCTCCGCGAAAAAGTCCAGTATAGAAATATACCTGTCGAAAAAACCGCTGGTGGTCGTCGGGGAAAGAGTCGGTTTCTTCATGTCCTGGTCCTCCGACCGACTCACTCTCCGGCGAGCTCCACGATGGCCCTTGCCATGATGTGAGCATTCTTCATTATGTCATCGACGGACCAGCATTCGTCCTCCTCGTGGATCTTGTAATCCTGTCCCGGGAAGACAGGACCGAACGCGACCACGTTCGGCATGGTCTTGGCGTAGGTTCCCCCGCCTATTGCTATGAGTCCGGCCTCCTCGCCGGTCACCTCCTTGTACGCCTTTTGAAGCGCTACGATGAGGGGTGAATCCTCCGGCATGTACAGGGGCGCCGCCGCCTCCGCCTTCTCCACGGATATCCCTCTCTCGCCAAGGGCCTTGTGAAGAGGCCGGGTCACCTCTTCGGCGTCCTTTGTCACAGGATAGCGTATGTTTATCGAGAAGCGCGCTCTGTCATCCTCCATGCCGACAACACCGGAACAGAGAGTTAGATTGCCGGACACCTCGTCGCTCATCCTGATTCCGAGGGACGAGCCGTCCGTCTCGAAACCCACGAGCTCCGCGAAAGCCTTGAAGAACTCGCCCTGCTCCTCCTTGAGCTTCAAGGAGACCATGAAATCGGCCAGGCATGCGAGGGCGTTGACCCCCAGCTCCGGAGTGCTTCCGTGCGCGGGCCTGCCCTTGACTACAAAGGTCATCGTCTCACCGTCCTGGCTCTCGAGAACCTCCAGCGACGAGCCCTCCGGTCCCTTCCAAGAGTCGGCCAGCGACAGTATTCGCTCACGGCACCCGGCACCGCTGGGCACCGTCACTTCGGTCTTGACCTCGGCCATCACGACGTTGTCCGCGACTCCTCCCTCGAGAGAGAGGACTCTGAAATCCCCGGAGGGCGCGAAGGGCATTGAGAGAGTGTACGTGAGGATGCCCTTCTCGGCGTTGATTATCGGGTACTCGGCGTCCGGCGTGAACCCGGCCACGGGAAGCTCCTCCCCGGCCTCGACGTAGTGCGCCATGCACTTGCTGCCCCTCTCCTCGTTCGTGCCGAAGATGACCCTCACCCTGCGCTTCAAGGGGATCTTCGAGTCGAAGACGGCCTTGGCGGCGAAGAGGGCGACTAACACCGGGCCCTTGTTGTCCAGCACGCCCCTGCCGTAGAGCATCCCGTCCTTCAACTCGCCGCCCCACGGGTCAACACTCCACCCCTTGCCCTCGGGGACCACGTCAAGGTGACCGAGGACGGCTATCATCTCGTCCCCCTCGCCCAGCTCGGCCCAGCCCGCCACGTTATCCACGTTTTTCGTCCTGAAGCCCATCCTCTCGGCGAAGGCAAGGGTCCAGTCCAGCGCCTTCCTCGGGCCCGCGCCGTAGGGCGCCCCCTCCTCGGGGTCTCCTCCCACGCTCGGGATCCGAAGGCTCTCCTGCAGAGCCGCCAACAGATCATCCTTAACAGCATCGATATTCCGACTGAGCAACATAATTCCCCCTAATCTCTGTCTATTCCGGACGAGCGGAAAAACTGGCCCGCCCTCTTGCACCTACCAGAGTATACCCCTTAAAGCGCCGGGCCACAAAGGCATCCCCTTCGTAGACTCTCGCTCCCCTCCTGAAAAAAACAACCTGCGGGCGTATGAACGTCCGCAGGTCGAACCATCTTTGCCTGTTGTTCGGACCGCCGGCCCGATTTAGATCCCTCAGCCCGTGCTCTCGGAGCTGTCAACGAACTCCGCGTCCACCACGTCATCGCTAGCGCCGGACGGTGCATCCCCTTGAGGGGCTCCTCCGCTGTTCGAGGAGGCCAGGATCTGAAGCATCTGTTTTATGTCGGAGGCGGCGACCCTTAGCGAGTCGAGCGACGAATCGTCCTTCGACAGAAGGGTTTTCCCCTCATCGACGAGCGACCTTGCACGCGCCCTCTCGTTCTCCCTGGATGAGTCGCCCTGCTGTTCGAGGGTCTTCTCCAGCTGGTAGACCAAACTCTCCAGCTCGTTCCTCGCCTCTGCCATCTCCTTCCTCTTCTTGTCCTCCGCCGCGTGCTCCTGCGCCTCTCGGATCATGCGGTCGACCTCGGACTTGTCGAGGTTGGTCGAGCCATCGATGGTTATCCTCTGCTCCTTGCCCGTGTCCTTGTCCTTCGCGGTGACGTTCAGTATTCCGTTGGCGTCGACATCGAAGGTTACTTCTATCTGCGGCAATCCCCTGGGCGCCTGGCGAATTCCCTCGAGCTTGAAGTTGCCAAGCACTCTGTTATCGGCCGCCATCTCCCGCTCGCCCTGCAGCACAACTATGTCCACTGCAGGTTGATTATCCGCCGCCGTAGAGAAAATCTCGGTCTTCCGGCAGGGGATCGTCGTGTTCTTGTCGATGAGCTTGGTCATCACCGCCCCCATCGTCTCCACTCCTAGTGAGAGGGGTATAACGTCGAGCAGCAGTACGTCCTTCATCTCGCCGCTTAATATACCCGCCTGGACCGCGGCACCTACAGCCACGACCTCGTCGGGATTCACCGACATGTTAGGCTGCTTGCCCCCTGTCAGCTTCTTCACCAGGTCCTGAACGGCGGGTATCCTGGTCGACCCTCCGACGAGCACGACCTCTTCGATCTCGCCCTCGGAGAGCTTGGCCGCCGACAGCGCGTCCTTGACCGGTCCGGTGCAGCGCTCTACAAGATGAGCGGTGAGCTGGTCAAACTTCGCCCTGGTTATGCTCATGTTGAGGTGCTTGGGGCCATTTGCGTCCGCTGTAATGAAGGGCAGCCCGATCTCGGTGTTCGCCCTGGACGAGAGCTCGCACTTCGCCTTCTCCGCGGCCTCGTAAAGCCTCTGCAGGGCCTGTTTATCCTTGCGCAGGTCGATGCCGCTCTCCTTGCGGAACTCGTCGGCGATCCAGTCGACCACAACCTTGTCGAAGTCGTCCCCTCCAAGGTGAGTGTCGCCCGATGTTGACAACACTTCCACTACTCCGTCGCCGATATCGAGGATGGAGACGTCGAAGGTGCCGCCTCCGAGGTCGAAGACCATTATCTTTTGCTCCTTCTTCTTCTCCAGCCCGTACGCGAGAGCGGCGGCGGTCGGCTCGTTCACCACGCGGAGCACGTTGAGCCCCGCGATGGTCCCGGCATCCTTGGTGGCCTGCCGCTGGGCGTCGTTGAAGTATGCGGGCACAGTAATCACCACGTCATCGATCTTCTCGCCCAGGTAGGCGGACGCATCGTTCACCAGCTTCCGCAGCACGGACGCGCTTATCTCCTCTGGCGCGTACTCCTTGCCGCCGACCGAGAATCTGACCGCTCCGTTCGGTCCCTCCGTCACCCTGTACGGAACGATCTTAAGCTCCGAGTCCACCTCATTGTACTTTCGACCCACGAAACGCTTGATCGAGAACAGGGTGCCGTCCGGGTTGAGCGTCGCCTGCCTCTTGGCCAGAGAGCCAACCAGCCTCTCGCCGTCCTTTGTAAAGGCCACCACCGAAGGGGTCGTCCTTCCGCCCTCCGCGTTGGCCACAACCTCGGGAGAACCTCCCTCCAATACCGCAATTACAGAGTTTGTCGTCCCCAGATCTATGCCTACAGCTTTTTTCATATAGCATCCCCCCCGAATCCTTTTGACTATTACTGACTAATGCTATTATACACCTGTCTTCTCCATTGTCAAGATTGGTCAGAGGGGAATTTCGTTCTTTATGTCATTTTTCGGTCGAGCTTCTCTCACCTTTCACGCCGTTTCTTTCGTCCTTGCACGAGAAGTTCTTGCCCTCCGCCATGAAGTAGACCCTCTCAGCGATGTTTATGACGTGATCCCCGGCTCGCTCAAGATGCCGGGCCACCCACAGCTCCGAGGCACCGATCTCGACGGCTTTCACTCCGTCATCCCCTGAATGGATCACGGTATCCTCCAAGAAGTCCGTGTAACAGCGCGCGTAGAGGGAGTCCACCTCGTCATCGCGTTCCCAGAGTGCGGACGCCATGTTTTTGTCCTCGTTTTCGAAGGACTCAAGCGCCTTGGCGAACATCTCCAGAACGAGCGAGAGCATCTCGAGCAGGACCTCGCGCCTGGGGTATGCCACTCCTGGAGCGACCCTTGGCGCCTTCTCGGCGATATTGACCGCCTGGTCGCCTATTCGCTCGAGGTCGGTTATTATCTTCAGGACCGCCAGTATAAAGTAGAGCTCCTCTCTTGCGGGGGAGCGGAGAGCGATCGAAGCAAGGCACTCCTGGTCCACTTCACTCTCCATACGGTCGATGGTATCGTCTTCCTTGATGACCCGGCGCGCCAGCACCTCGTCATGGTCGAGGAATGCGTGCACGGCGTTTTCGAGAAGCCTTGCGGCGCCCTTCCCCATCTTCACCACGAGGGAGACTATCCTCTCTTTATCCAGCCTGTATAAATGGGACTGAATATCGGCAATACTGCTCATTCCTCCTCGCCCCCTTAATGGTTTCTTGAGGTGTCGCGATAGCGATGCGCCTCGCCCCTGGCGATTTCAAGGGAGGTCTTCACCAGCAGATAGGCCTGAGACATGTAGTCGAGCAGAGGGGCCAATTCTCTGCGGCTGATGGCATCCACCCCCAGCCAGAGCCTGATCTTTCTCTCAAGCTCCTCGTACTCCCTCCCGTAGTGTCCTGCGTCGCTTGCAAAATCCGCATCTGCCAGGGCGAAGGCCCTCAGAGCGTAACGGACATTGATAAGGACGAGGGATGAAAACTCTTTCCACGTGTCGTCCCCTAACTCCCGTTTGAACTGTTCTGCCACACCCGCCTCGGCAAGCAGTCTCAGCTCTCCCATCAGGATTTTTGCCATCTGGCGGAAGGAGAGCACGGAATAGGAGACGCTTGAGTAGTCGGCTTTCAAGACTTTGTCCTCGGATGGCACACGTATCCTGAACATGTACTCCTGGCATGCCTCCGACAGGCTGTCTATAGCCTCGGGGAGGCTGTTCTGCTCCTCCAGGCCCGGCATACTCTTGTCTGTCAGGAAGAGAGACTGGCAGTAGAGCTCGATGTAGTTTGCCAAGCGAATTATCTCCTTGGAGAGCAGAAGTATAGCGAGAGCGGGGACCTCGAGCAGCTCCTCGTCCAAGTAGACGGGGTCACCGAGGCTCTCTTCTTTTCCCCGCTCCATCAGCCGGTCGGTCAGTCTCGCCAGCCAGTCGGAGAGGGGATAGAAGACGATGGAGTTGAATATGGCGACTCCAAGCTGCACTTGGAACACAAGGACGGCCATGTCCGCCGTGCTGGAGGCGATAAGCCTCTGGGCGAGGCCCCAGAAGGGGATGACGATGAGCACTCCCAGGATCTTGTATATCAGGGTGCAGACCCCCAGCTTCTTGGCGTTGTGCCTGCCCACGAATGCGGCCAGCACCACGGTGATTCGGGCGGCGCACACTATGGGAAGAAAGGAGGATACGGGCAGGGCGCCAGCGTCCGCCAAGGTGATCACCACCGCAAGCACAGCGGAGTTGCTCTGGAGTATCGTGGTCGCAAGAAAGGCCACGATACCGACCAGCCAGGGGCTGTTTGCTGTCACAGTCAGCATCCGAGAGAACCAAGGAGCGTTCAGAAGCGACGGTACGCCGATTTTCAGCACGAACATGCCCAGAAGGACTATCGAAATGCCCTGTAGTACGCGCCCGATTCGGTAGACGTTGCCCCTTCCGAATCTGACCATCAAGTAGCTTGCGCAGAACATGAGCGGTGAATAGACGGCGATGTTCATGCTCAGCAGGAAGGTGACGAATGTGCCCCCTACGCTCGTCCCCATCATGACTACCACGGATCCGGCGAAGGAGAGCATTCCCGCGTCCACGAAGCCTACAGCAAAGGCCGTCCCTAAAGTGCTGCCCTGTCCTATCGCCGCGAGCACCACGCCGAAGAGAAAGGCCATGGGCTTTTTCTGCGTGAAGCGAAGGAGGAGTTCCTTGGCCTTGTCTCCAAAGCTGGTACCGAAGGCTATGGTCGTCTGCTCTATGCCGTACAGGAAGAGGGCCAGCCCACCCAGGATGTTTATAGCGGCGAGCAGCTGGGGGTTCATGCTTTAGCCTCTCGGTTCTTTCTGCTCTCCCTGATGAACGGAACGACCACCGAGGCAAAGGCCAGTAGAAGCAGCGCGAGCGACAGCGGCCGCTTAAGGAAGAGCGAGAGCCCCCCCATCATGATGGTGGTGCGCAGGTTTTTCTCTATCATCGTGCCCAGTATCATGCCGAGCACTATGGGCGAGACGGGTATCTTGCTCCTCGTGAGCAGCCAGCCCAGTATTCCGAATGTCAGGCACACTCCGACGTCGAACAGAGACCCGCGGACGGCGTAGCTTCCTATGAAGGAGAAGGCGAAGATCATCGGGTAGAGCAGTTTCTTGGGTATCAGCGCCGCCTTGATCCAGGCGCGCGCACCGACCAGGCCCAGCAACAGCAGGACTATGTTCGCCACCAAGAGGCTTGAGAAGAGAGTGTACACAATTTCCGGGTGCCGGGTGAAGAGCTCCGGCCCCGGCTGGAGGTCGTGGATCATCAGGGCGCCTATCAGCACCGCCGCCGATGAGCTGCCCGGTATGCCGAGCGTCAGAAGCGGCACCAGCGCACCTCCGACGGAGGAGCTGTTCGCCGCTTCGGCCGCCGCCACTCCCTCCGGCGCTCCCTTCCCGAAGCTGTCGGGGTCCTTGTTGACCCGCTTCTCGACGTCGTATGCGATAAAGGAGGCGATCGTACCGCCGGCTCCCGGGAAGACGCCTATGACCGTGCCGAGTATCCCCGCCCTGATCATAGAGTACTTGATTTTAAGATAGTCGCGGATCGAGGGCCATGGCGATTTCGTCCTGTCGGGCTCTTCAGGTGGTCTGCCGACCTCGCCCGTCTCTATTCCATTGAAGACCTCGCTGAGGGCGAAGAGTCCGATCAGGACGGGAATAAAGGCGAAACCGTCGTATAGCCGCACCACGTCGAACGTGAAACGGCTGACGCCGCTGAGAGGGTCTATGCCTATCGTATTGAGCAGCAGCCCTAGGAGCACCGCGATAAATGACTCGAGCCAGCGTCCTCCCCCTAGAGATGCGATGGTGGACAGACCTAGGATAGCCAGGGCAAAGTACTCCGCGGGCCAGAACTTCAGCGCGAAGCGAGCGAGCGGCGCAGAGAAGAGCACCAGGATGATGATGCCTATGAACCCTCCCGTCACCGAGGCGACGAGGGATATTCCAAGGGCGGTGCCCGCCTTGCCCTTACGGGTGAGAGGGTAGCCGTCGAAGGCCGTCACCACGGCGGACGGTGTCCCCGGGGTGTTTATCATTACAGCTGTTATCGAACCGCCGTAGTTCGAGGCCAAGTAGATGGCGCAGAGCATGACCAGCCCCATGGTCGGGGTCATCCCAAACGAGAAGGGCAGCAGCAGGGCCACCGCCATCGATGGTGATATCCCAGGCATGGCGCCGGCCAGGATGCCCACTATCACTCCGCCGGTGATGACGAGCAGAGCGTTGAAGTTCATGAGTGCGGAAAGGCCGTTCATCAAGTGTGAAAGTAGTTCCATCCGAGACCCCTCCTACCCGAACAGTATCCCCGAAGGGAGCGAAATGTGCAGCAGGCGGACGAAGACATACCAGGAAAAAGCCGCCCAGCCCCCCGAAAGAGCGAGAAGCACCGGGATTCGCCTCTCGCCGAACAGTAGCAGCAGGAGCAGTATCATACCCGACGAAGAGACCAGGTAGCCCGCAGTGTTCATACCCCATAGGGACAAGGCCACGATGCACGCGGTCAGAAGCACTCGCTTCACATCGCCCGTAGCCGGGTCCTCGGGGGCGTTGCCCTGGAAGATGCGCCACAGCTGGTCGAGAGTAAAGAGGGCCAGCCCGGCCGCCCAAAGCCTGGGCGCGATCCGGGCGCTGCTCCCCACGGCCTCTATCTCCTCTACTCCGAAGGAGAGCAGGAGAAACACGAACGCCAGGAACAGCATCGTGAAACATATTACTATTCGGGCCCGGTACGGAGCATATTTCCTCCGCGTAATTACAAATCCTAAAGCGACTACTATCAGATAAGATATTATCCACACGGGAAAACTGCCGGACCCGCTGAGGCTTTCAGCCAGTGCTTCCATAAGACCACCTCCGGGAGCGACAAGGCTCCAAAGTTTTTCCTCCGCATTCCGCTAAAAAGGTGCGGGGACCGCACACAGCACGATGCCCCGCACCTGTCCATTTGAATCCGAGGCCGTCGGCCCTAAAACGGCGCTACTTCACAAGGCCGAACTTCTTGAGGTAGAACTCGAAGTTCTCGACATCCCTCTGAACCTGGGCGTTGAACTCGGCGCGACCGTGGTCGACGACGTCTATCCCGTCCTTCTCGAGGTAGGCGATCCACTCCGGATCCTTGGCGACCTGCTTGAGCAGATCCTCCCACCAGACCATGGCCTCCTCGGGAGAGCCCTTCTTCATGGCGAAACCGCGCCACATGATCTCGTCATCCAGCCCCTCGATGCCAAGCTCTATGAACGTGGGGGCGTCGGGGAACATCTCGAGGCGCTCCTTCCTGGCTATCGCGACGATGTTGAACCCCTCGCGGCCTCCGATATCCGCAGGGTTGCCGACGTAGACGACGCCCTGTCCGCTTAGAAGGCCCATCATAGCCTCGGGGCCGGTGGCGTAGGGTATCCACTTGGCGCTCATCCCCGCCTTGTCCCAGACCTTCATGGACATGAGGTGGTCGTTTCCACCAGCGGCGGGACCCGTCCACAGCTGAGCGCCCTTCTTCTCCTGCGCATCCTTGAATATGGCCTCCCAGTTGTTCAGCTCAGTGTCCTTCGCGGCGATGAGGCACTCGGGGTCGCGCATGATCAGGGCGATCCACTCGAAGCCCCATACGTACTCGTCGACATCCTTCTTCGAAGTGAGGACCTTCGCGATATTCGAGGTCGTTGCGGCGAATACGGTGTAGCCGTCTGCAGGCTGCTCCAGCACGGCCTGCATTCCTATGAGGCCTCCCGCGCCCTCCTTGTTCTCCACCACGAAGGTCGCGTCCGTGTACTTGGCCGCTATGGAGACAAACTTTCTGCTGGTCACGTCCATCAGCCCACCGGGGCCAACGTAGTTGACCACGTGTATCGGCTTTTCAGGATAAGCGGCGTAAGCCGCCGGGACCAGAACCAACAGGAACAGAACACACAGAACCGCAGTAATACGTTTCATCAACAGCACCTCCTATGATATTTAAGGAACATACCGATTGGGTAACACCGCAGCTCACGGATCGAGCGAACGTTCCGGCTATCTCGAGAACAGCTCGTAAGCGAGGCCGTGACGCAAGCCCCTGTCGCTCACCGTGAAAGAGTCGACATGGAAGGCCTCGAGAAGGGCGCGGACTATGCATGCTCCCGCAAGGATGACATCCGCACGCTTTGGTTGCAGCCCAACCACCGCACGGCGCTCTTCCAACGTCTTGGATGCGAACATTTCGATCATCTCATTTACATCGTCGAGACTCAAGATCGATCCCTGGACCAAGTCGGGGTCGTACGCCTCCATCCGTAGCTTCACGGATGCCAAGCTGGTGACCGTGCCTCCCAGACCTACCAAGACGCAGTCCGAGTCCAAGGCTCCTCCTTCGGCAAGGTCCTTCCCGATCCTCGCAAGCCCCTCCTCGACCGAGCCGTCGCGAACCGGATCCTCCTTGAAGAACTCCTCGGTGATACGGACGGCGCCGATCGGAAGGCTGAACTTCTTCCTGATCTCCCCTCCTTCACCGAAGATGAACTCCGTGCTTCCACCCCCCGTGTCGAATACCACGAGCTTGTCGTCGCCGACAGGCAGCCCGGACAGGACTGCCAGGTAAGACAGACGAGCCTCCTCCCCCCCCTCTATCACACGGAGGGTCAACCCCGTCAACTCCTTCACCCGTGCTATGAAGTCGGCTGCATTGGACGCTGTCCGAAGGGCCATCGTCCCAACTATCTCGGGAGATTGCACGCCCAGAGAACGGGATTCTTCGACAAACCCAGCCACGGCCGCCGCGTTCCGCTCAAGAGGTTCGTCACCGATCCTGCCGGTCTCGCGAAGGCCCTCGCCGAGCCTCGCTATGTCGTTTTTGTCCGACACCGTCTCCAGAGCGCCATCCTGCCCCTTCCTTGCGACATGAAACTTGATCGAGTTCGTGCCGACGTCTATGACGGCCCTGAGCGACTCCATGACCTAAGCCATCCCGACGGACTGCTTCATGGCCTGGATGTAGTTTATGTTCGGCAGGCCCTCGAGGCCGAGTTCGCGCACCGTCTTCATGACGGTCTGCGTGTCTTCGTGCTCGACGCAGATCGTGCGAAGCTCCGCCCCGTCGAAGTCCGTGTCCGCTATCTCGACTATCGCACCGTTAATAACGAATATATGGCGTTTCTTCTTGACGTTCACGGGCCTGAGGTTCTGGTCGGGTCGCACTATCTCGTTCAGGAACTGGTCGAACGAGTACTCCTTCTTTCCGTAGACCGGCTCCGGCGCCTTGAAGTAGGAGAAGAGCCTCTTCAGATCCGCGACAGGTATCGGGAACTCGGTCTTCATCACCGGATACCACTGCTCCAATCCATCGGCGTCGACCTTCTGAAGTGATTTTATGTCGAGAAGTTCGTCCCTTATCTTGACGTTCTCGTCGCTGTTCTTCGAGAGCACGTATACTTCCTCGCTCTCCTTGTAATTGCCCTGTTCGAACTTGCGTATCCTGGCCTCCTGTTCGTCAAAGCCGGCACCGAACGTCCTCCACTCCCATCTCGCAACGATAGGCTTCACCATGACCACACCTCCGAAAAACTAGATTCGAGGAAAAACGGATAAAAAAAAAGGAGAGCGCACGCTCCCCCAAAAAAAAGACAACAGATCACCTATTAGGGGCAAAACACCCTGTCGCTAAAACGCGCAGAATATTCTGCTTTTTCAAGGTCGACATAGACAGTTTATCATCCGGGCTCCTATTCTGTCAAGCGCAATACATCTCGAGATGCGTCAGTTCCTGAAGCGCCATGCGTCCCTTCCCTCCCTCTTGGCACGGTACATCGCGATGTCGGCGTGCTTCATGATCGTCTGCACGTCCTCTCCGTCGTCGGGATAAAAGGATATCCCCATGCTGCCGGTGATGAAAAGCGATTTGCCGTCTATCTTTATCTCCTTGCGAAGGCTCTCGAGAAAACTGTCCGCCATGGCGGCCGCTTCTACCTTTTCCTTAAGGTGCGGAAGGATGAAGGCGAACTCGTCGCCGCCGAGCCGCGCAAGGGTGTCGATCTCCCTTATCTCGCCGTCCAGCCTCTCGGCGACCGCCATCAAGACCAGGTCTCCCATCAGGTGGCCGAGGCTGTCGTTGATCTCCTTGAAGTTATCCAGATCCATGAATATGACCGCGGCCCTCAGTCCCAGACTCTCCCCGTCGGCCATCGCGGCGAATAGTTTTTCGTTGAACAGCATCCGGTTCGGCAGTCCAGTGAGCATGTCGTGGGTGGCCTGGTGCAGGATCATCTCCTCCGCGTTCTTTCTTCGAGTTATATCGGTGAATATCCCTACGAGGCGCAAGGGGGTTCCGTCCTCATCCCACTCGAACACCTTGGACCTGTTCAACACCCATATAAGGCCGCCCTTTTTGGTGACCATGCGGTATTCGTGCGAAAAGGAGGTGGACTTTCCAAGCAGGTGCTCCTCCATCTTTCGCTTCATCCCGTCGCGGTCGTCGCTATGAATTCTCTTCTCCAGCTCATGAAGCGAGGGTGAGATCTCGTTTTCCTCGAAGCCCAGCATGGCCTTCCACTGCTTGGAGTAGAACACCTCGCCCGTGTCGATATTCCATTCGCAGATCCCGTCCCCCGCCCCGTCCACCGCGAACTTCCAACGCTCCTCGCTCCTTCTCAGCTCCTCTTCCGTCCGTTTGGAGGCGGTTATGTCCATGTCGCCACCCACCATTCCGACGACCTCGTTTTTTTTGTTGAATATCGGGCCCTTGTAGGATCTCAGCCAGACCAGTTCTCCCATGCCGTTCTTGAATAAGCACTCAAGATCGGTAGACGGCGCTGCGTTCTCCATAACCATCCTGTCCTGATCCAGGATGCTCTGCGCAAACTCATGCGGGTAGAGGTCGAAGGGCCCCTTGCCTACGATCTGCTCCGCCGGAAGGGCCAGGAAATCGGCGAAGGCCTGGTTTACGAAGACGTAGACAGAGTTCCTGTCCTTCACGAACAGCGGGATGGGGAAGAGGGAGAGATAACGCTCCCGGAAATCGATTTGATCCAATAGCTCATCGTCGTGGTCGAACAAATCATCTGCAATCATAGAGCGCCTCCGAGGTTAGTCCTGATCGTCGCAATACGACAAAAAAGTCTCTTAAAAAAAGCAGGGAACAGCGCAGACGAAAAAAGAGCCTGCGGAGCACTGCGGTCATTCACGCTCCGATGGTGCGCGGTTTTTGCATCGGACTCTTGCGGCAGGCTCTTGTGATGTACTATAGTATACCTGTATTTTTAACATCTGTGGAGCGGATTTCGTTTTTTTCCGCCCGTCTGAGACACGGAGGTGCACCGAGGAATGAAAAGAGTTGTCCTGCTCTTATTTCTGCTCTTCGTACTGCCCATATCCTGCGCCTTCGCCGAACATTCACCTTTCGGTCTTCATACCGTGAGGACCGGAGACACCCTTGAATCAGTGGCAAAGGAACACGGCATAGACTCTTCAAACCTCGCCGCGGCGAACGGCATAGCCTCTGCGGACGGACTACCTGCCGCAGGGACAATTCTCCTCGTGCCTAGAACGGCAGGAGATGTCCTCGCGACTCTGTACGAGGCGAAGAGAAGGGGGCTCGGCGCCTGGCCGGAGCCCAAGTACCGGGACGAGTTTCTAGAACCGCTGACGGGTATGGATGAACGGGACAAGGAGACAGCCACTCCTCAACAAGAGATACCTAAGGACCAAAGCGACGCGACTGACTCTCCTCCTGCAACTGCCCCCGAAGCATCACCCGCTCCTGCACCGGCGGAGGCGCCTGCCGGAGACGCCGCGGCACGAAGCGCCGGCAGGCATAAAGTGGCAGAAGGGGAGACTCCCTACGGGATAGCAAGGCTTTATAAGATTCCTCTCACCTCTCTTTTACAGGCCAACGGCCTTTCGGAGAGCCCGGTGATCAAAATCGGCCAGATTCTGGTCATCCCCGCTGATTCAACCCGGGCGAAGCAACCGGAAGACCCCGCCCGCCCCGATGCGGAGAGCCCTCCGGTGTCGCCGAGACCCGCCTCCCCCTCCATCGCGCCGATCAAGATGATCTGGCCTATCAAGGGGGGTACGCCCCCGGTGAAGACCGGCACGAGCTTCGGTGAAGGGCTCGCCGTCAGGGCCTCTCCGGGGGAATCGGTCCACGCCGCCGCGGACGCGACTGTCCTGCATGGCGGTTGGATGAGAAACTTCGGCAACGCGGTCTACCTGAACCACGGGAACGGGATCGCCACTTTCTACGGCGGGCTGGGAATTCTGTATGTAAAATCCGGGGAGAAGGTCGGTCAGGGGGACAGGATCGCTCTCGTCGGCGAAGGGCAGGACACGGAGCCAAAGTTCATCTTTCACGTGCTCAAGGAGGGAAAATCCGTCGACCCGGCGCCCTGGCTAGGACAGATTCAGTAGCCACGACCGAACATGATCCTCTTTGCGAAGGTTCTCGATTAAGAGATTGACAACCGTCCGCCTCGGTGATAAACATGGGACACAATGTCCCACGTTGGAGGTGAAGGATGAGTCGTATCGATGACCGTATCAAACAGGGCTCTGTGTTCAGGGTAACGGCGATAATGGAGTCCTTGACCGAGGAGCCCTTCTCCATGTCGGTTCGCGACATAGAGGACAGGACGGGAATCCCTAGAAGCACGGCCCACCGCATTCTCTCCTCGTTGGAGGGTGTGGGCTGGGTTAACCAAGACCAGTCGACCGGCGGCTTCCGCCCAGGCTTGCGGTTTCTCATGCTCTCAAACAAGTCCTCGTACTACGACGAGCTGGTCAAGGCCGCAGGCCCGGTCATGACAAGCCTGATGAATGAGACTGGTTGCACGTCGGTGCTGAGCGTCGCGGAGGGCCCTATAGGCCTGTGCGTACACTCAGTCGAGCCTCCGTCGCCGATGAAGTTTACGGCGCACCGGGGGATGAGCATCCCGCTTCACGCGGGTGCGACGGGGAAAATCCTGCTGGCGTACTCCAGCCCCGAGGTGCGGACGGAGGTACTATCCTCCCCGCTTCACTCGCCGATCGACGGATCGGAGGTCGATAGAGCGGCGCTCGAGGAGGAGCTCGTCCGGGTCAGGGAGGCGGGCTACGCTTTCAGTCGCGAGGAGTGGATGAAGCACGCGGGCGACATAAGCGTGCCGGTGTTCAACGGAAAAAGGGAGTTCATCGCGCAGATAGGAGTGGCGGGGTTCGCAGAGACGGTCTTCCAGGCGTTCGACGACAGCCTGCGCCTTCTTAAGAGAGCCGCTCTCAGCCTGGAAAACTCCTTTTGACCGCTTACCGTTTCGGAGGTGGAAATATTATGTCGGCAGTGAACGAGATGAACAGAGATGCCATGACGATCAGGCTGGAGGGGCCCCTGCCCGCCTACCCTTCATTCGTGGAGGGAATAAGACGCGCCCCCGACAGGGGATGGACGTTGAACCGCGCCGAGACCGAGCTGGCGCTCAGGAACGCGCTTCGCTACGTCCCGGAAGAGCATCACGAGGAGTTGATCCCGGAGTTCCTGGAGGAGCTTCGCACGAGGGGGCGGATCTACGCCTACCGCTTCCGCCCGGAGGGGAGGATCAAGGGGCGTCCGGTAGACGAGTACAGGGGAAAGTGCCTCGCAGGGAAGGCGTTCCAGGTGATGATAGACAACAACCTGGACTTCGAGACCGCCCTCTACCCCTACGAGCTGGTGACCTACGGCGAGACGGGGCAGGTGTGTCAGAACTGGCTGCAGTACCGCCTGATAATGAAATACCTGGAGGAGCTGACCGAGGACACCACCCTCGTCGTATCCAGCGGGCACCCGACGGGTCTCTTCAGATCCCGCCCGGAGGCCCCGCGTGCGATAGTGACGAACGGGCTACTGGTCGGCCTGTTCGACAACCCGTCCGACTGGCACAGGGGGATGCAGCTGGGGGTCACGAACTACGGCCAGATGACGGCGGGCGGCTGGATGTACATAGGCCCGCAGGGCATAGTGCACGGCACCTTCAACAGCATTCTGAACGCCGCTCGCCAGAGGCTCAACGTCGGCGACAAGGGCAACCTGGCGGGGATACTGTTCGTCTCCTCCGGGCTCGGCGGAATGAGCGGCGCACAGCCGAAGGCCGTGGAGATAGCGGGCGGGGTGGGGATAATCGCCGAGGTCGATTACTCGAGGATCGAGACCCGACACGGGCAGGGATGGGTATCCAAGGTCACGGACAGCTGCGAGGAGGCGTTCCGGCTGGCGGAAGAGGCCTGCAAGGCCCGTAAGTCTCTCTCGGTCGCCTACCACGGCAATATAGTGGACCTGCTTCAGTACGCTCTGAACCACGAAGTCCCGATACCGCTGCTGTCGGATCAGACATCTTGCCACGACCCGTACGGAGGGGGATACTGCCCGCAGGGCCTTACCTTCGATCAGCGCACCGAGATGCTCTCAAAGGATCCCGAGCAGTTCAAGCGCAAGGTCGACCAGTCCCTGAGGTCGCACTACGAGGCGATAAAGAAGCTGGTGGACGGAGGGACGTACTTCTTCGACTACGGCAACTCCTTCATGCGCGCGGTCTACGACGCCGGAGTGACCGAGATCTGCAAAAACGGCGAGAACACCTACGACGGCTTCATCTGGCCCTCCTATGTCGAGGACATCATGGGCCCTGTGCTGTTCGACTACGGCTACGGGCCCTTCCGCTGGGTATGCCTGAGCGGGAAACCGGAGGACCTGAGCAAGACCGACCGCGCGGCAATGGAGTGCATCGACCCCGATCGCCGACCGCAGGACTACGACAACTGGGTCTGGATAAGGGATGCGGAGAAGAACGCCCTCGTCGTCGGTACACAGGCTAGAATACTTTACCAGGATGCGGAGGGGCGCACCGAGATAGCCCTTAAGTTCAACGATATGGTAAGGCGGGGTGAGATCGGGCCGGTGATGCTCGGTCGGGATCATCACGACGTCTCGGGCACGGACTCGCCCTATAGGGAGACGGCCAACATCAAGGACGGCAGCAACATCTGCGCGGACATGGCCACCCTCTGCTTCGCAGGTAACGCGGCGCGTGGAATGAGCCTGTGCGCACTTCACAACGGCGGAGGGGTCGGCGTGGGCAAGTCGATAAACGGCGGCTTCGGGCTTCTGCTGGACGGAACCGAGCGCACCGACGAGATAATCAAGTCCGCGATGATGTGGGATGTCCTGGGCGGGGTCGCTCGCAGGGCCTGGGCATGCAACCCGAACTCGATGGAGGTCGGCCGGGAGATGAACAAGAAGTACCCCGGCGCCTACCATATATCCCTGCCCTACGAATCATCCGACGAAGCCGTGAGGAACGCCGTCGACGCCATGTTCGACTGATGAGCGAGCCCGACTGATAAAGGCTTGTCGTCAACAGGAAAGGTGAGATGAATGAGAGTGGTACGGAAAACGCCGGAGGACTATATTCCCATGCCATGGAAGAACGGCGGCGGTGTCACACACGAGGTCTTCATACATCCCGAGGGGTCGTCCCTCGAAAAGGGGGGGTTTCAGTGGAGGCTGAGCTCCGCCAACATCTCCGAGGCGGGCCAGTTTTCGCTCTTCCCCGGATATGACAGGGTGATATTTCTTCTGTCCGGGAAAGGCATGAACATCTCGGTGGACGGCTCGACCGTATCGCTGCTCTCTCACTTCGATTCGCTTCGCTTTCACGGCGAGCGAGAGACATCCTGCTCGCTGGTCGAAGGTCCTGTGACCGACTTCAACATATTCTGCCGAAGAGCCTCGTACACATGCGAATACCGGCAGCTTGCGCCCAAGAGAGAGGCCGAAAGACTCTTCCTTCCGGGCGATACAACGATTCTTTTCTGCCTGCGAGGCGAGGCCGCCGTGGAGATCGATGAGGAACGTCACCTCCTCAGGGAGATGGACATGATAGGAGTGCTCGGTCACACTTGGGGACAATCCCTGAGCATCAGACATGGAGAGACCTCCAGGCTGCTGTTCATAACTCTCTCAAGGCGTAGAAAACCTGCACCGTAGAGGTATTGGCGAGTCAGGTGAACAGAGCGCGGCCGAACGGCGAAATCCGTCCGGCCGCGCTGGTTTTTTCTTGGCCCCCTGAAACCCAGCGATCAGCCGGCCCGGTTCAGCTCCCGGTGCTTCATCAGGATGCGTACGGCGTTGGTGGCTGCTCCCGTGCGGATGTTGTCAGCGACGTTCCAGATCAGGAAGCGCCTGTCGTCGAACGACCTGAGACGGCAGACATGAGACTCGTCGCTGCCTGCTATCTCGATCGGGGAGACCATGTCGTCGGTGTGTCGGACGGTCTCCGACTCGTCCAATGCCTCCGCCAGCGAACTCATGTCGAATGATGTACGAGTCTCGACGAAGATGGACTCCGAGTGTCCGTAATACACGGGTACACGAATCGCGGTCGGCCAGATGGATATCTCCGGATCGCGCAGTATCCTCCTGGTCTCGTCCACCAGCTTCATCTCCTCGTCGGTGAAGCCGCTGTCCAGGAGAGCCCCTATCTGCGGGACGACGTTGAGATGGATCTGCCTGATGAACTTCTTCGGCGAGATTTTACCCTCCATCTGGTCGTTAAGCTCGTCGATGCCGCTCTTGCCCGCACCCGACACAGCCTGGTAGGTGCTCACGACGATCGTCTTTATTCCGAAGCGCTCGTGAACGAGGTGGAGGGCCAGGACCATCTGGATCGTAGAGCAGTTCGGGTTGGCGATTATCCCTCTTTCGTACCCCTTGAGCAGGTCGCTGTTTATCTCCGGCACCACAAGCGGAACCGCCGGGTCCATCCTGAAGGCGGACGAGTTGTCTATCACCACGGTGCCCGCCTCCGATGCGAGGGGTGCGTACTCCCTCGAGACGGCCCCTCCCGCAGAGAAGAGAAGGTAGTCGTACCCAAGGCCCATCGCGCGCTTGTCAAGCTCCTTGACCTCGTGGCTCGCGCCGCGAAACTCCACTTTGGTGCCCGCGCTCCTCGCCGAGGCGTAAAAGTCTATCTCCTTCGGCCTGACATCCCGCTCCTGGAGGACCTTGATCATCGTACGACCCACTTCACCCGTAGCGCCCACAACGGCGATCTTCAATAAACGCATCCCCTTTCAAAGATGGAATTGGGCCCGTCCCGTGAAGGAACGAGCCCATTTCGCACGGTTTTTCAGGGGATTATATGAGGACAAATGACGTATGTCAATAGATTTTTCTCGAAAAGTGGTTTATAATGGCGCAAGACATCTTCGGGGCGGGGTGAGACTCCCCACCGGCGGTGATGAGTCGTGCTCTTCCGAGAGTGCAGGCTACGAGTCCGCGAGCCGAGAGGCTGATCCGGTTAGAATCCGGAGCCGACTGTGAGGCATGCCGGGGTAATCCGGGCAGCCAAGTCAGGATGAAAGAAGATGAAAGAGGCCGCGAAGACGCCCCGAACGCGATGTTCGGGGCTTATTTTTTGGAAAGGATCTGATAATGAATGGAAGCCGTATCACGTTTCAATACTCGCAGGCTCGTCTGGACCGCTCTTCTCTCGGCAGTCGCGACGGTCCTGATGTACCTGGACACCGCCCTGCCGATCTTCCCGAGGTTCCTCAAGTTCGACCTCTCCGACCTGCCTCCCCTGATCGCGGCCTTTGCCTACGGTCCCGTCACGGGGGTGCTCTGCGAGCTGGTCAAAAACCTGATCCATATGCTGACCACATCCTCCGCGGGCATAGGCCAACTCGCAAATTTCCTAATGGGGTCCGCTCTGGTGATCCCCGCCGGGATGATATACAGGGCCGACAGGACGAAAAAGGGCGCGATAAAAGGCCTCCTGGCTGGCACGGTCTTCACCACCATCATTGCGGCCTTCGCCAACTATTTCGTACTGCTTCCCTTCTACTCGCACCTGATGCCCATAGAGAAGATAATCTCCATGTCTTCCGCCGTCATTCCTGCGATACACGACAAGCTATCCCTAATAATTTACGGGGTGGTGCCTTTCAACATCCTGAAGGGGGCCGTGGTCTCCCTGCTGACCTTCAAGCTCTACAAGAGGATGAGCGCTCTCTTTCGCGAGTAGTTCAAGCGCGACAACTTGCGGCGCTTCCCGGCCGATATTTTGCCACGGCGAGGCGCTATATCAGAAAAACCAGCCGAGGATGATCTCCTTCGCCTCCGCAAGACCCTGAGCTCCGAATCTGACGATGACCCATACGGCCAGGGCGTAGATGGCAGTGGCGGCCACGCCGAAGCAAAGGGCGGCGACGAGGGCGAGTCCGTCCCTCTCGGTGAGCGCCACGCCGGTGCAGAAAATCACCATGGCCGGCAGCGTATTGGTCAAAGGAATCGGCAGTATCATCAACCCGCTCATCAGCAGCAGAAGCACCGAACAGAGCACACCTGCGCCCTTCCCCGAGAGGAAGAGCAGTCGCGGGCGGAAAAAACGCTCCACGAAGGAGAAGAATGCGACTGCGCCTGAGATCATCCTCTCTGCGGTGGACCTCTTCATCTCCTTCTCGGAGGCCCATCGCGGAATCCATGGCCTCTCCCTGCCCATCAGGAGCTGGACCGAAAGGATGAACAGCACCACGCCGAAGGGAGTGCTTAGCCCCGGCGCCGGAAATGGAAGGGCGCTCGGCAGGGAGAACAACACCAGCAGTATGCCGAATCCTCGGTCGGCCACGGCCGCGACAAGCTCTCCGAAAAGGACTGTCTCGCCCTGTCTCATCGTGTCCAGAAGACGCCTGAAGTCCTCCGAAAGCGCAACATATTGGACATTGTCATCCATATTGACTGCTGTCTTCTCCCTTCTGCTTCATCTCGCACGCCAAGCTGCAGGCGACACGAAGTTGATACTACCACAATGACTCCCCTAGGCGCTTTGACTTTAGTTGACCGTGCCGGAAAGATAGGCTATATTTACGTCAGGAGGAGCAAACAATCCTGCTCCGCGAAAGGAGAGATAACATGCAGTTCACCGAACCTGCGGATCTGCTAGACCAGAAGGTCTCCGACCAGGCCAAGGCGCTACAGAGCCTTGTGGAAGAGGTCGAGGCAGTTAATTTCTACAATCAGCGAGTCGCGACCACCCCGGACGAGGAGCTTAAAGCGCTTCTGGCCCACAACCGCGACGAGGAGATCGAACATGCCGCCATGCTGATTGAATGGCTGCGCAGGAACATGGACAAGTGGGACGAGGAGCTTAGGACCTACCTGTTCACCACCGCGCCGCTCCTCGAGGTTGAGACCGCCGCCACGTCGAACGGCGATGCGCCGGCGACATCTTCCTCCTCTCCTTCGGGGCTCGGCATAGGAAGCCTCAAGTAGCGCCGGAAAAGGAGGTTGCTTGAATTATGGACATGCTCAGAAGAAGTACGTCTCTCATCACCGGAGAAGCGTGGGAGGAGCTTGATGAACAGGCTAGGAAGGTTCTGACGGCTAACCTCTCCGCGAGGAAATTCGTCGACGTGGACGGCCCCAGGGGATGGACTTACAGCGCTCACCCCACCGGAAGGATCGACATTGACAGGTGCTGCCCGTCCAAGACCGTTCAGTACGGCGTGAACAGGGTTTTGCCGCTCGTGGAGAGCAGGGCGGTCTTCGAGCTTGACATCTGGGAGCTAGACAACATAAGCAGAGGGGCCAAGGATCCCGAACTCGCCCCGCTCGACCTGGCCGCCAGGGAGATAGCCCTGTTCGAGGAGAAGGCCGTCTACAGCGGACTGGCCGCGGCAGGCATCGAGGGGCTCTCCTCCGCCCGAGGGAGCACTTCTCCGCTTGAAAGCGAGGACCCCCGCGGCATCGTCAAAGCTATCTCGGAGGCGGTGTTCATCCTCAAAGAGAAGGCCGTGGAGGGCCCATACGCCTTCGTCGCCTCCCCCGCCCTGTGGAGGATAGTCTACGGGGGGGTTCCCGGCTACCCCACGTCAAAGCACGTGACCAACCTGGTGGACCAGGTGATACTCTCCACGCAAGACGACTCGTACGTCGTCTCGACTAGAGGCGGAGACCTAGAGCTCGTCCTGGGGCAGGACTTCTCGCTCGGCTTCGAGGAGAGAAACGGCGATAAGGTCCGCCTCTTCCTCGCGGAGTCCTTCACCTTCAGGGTGATATCCCCGGAGGCAGTGGTCCAGATCGTATAACACGGCATTCGCCGGCGTAAGAGAGGGCTTGAAAAAGCCCTCTCTTTTTCGTTCTCTCCCTCTTGTTTTTCCCCTCCAAAGGAATATAATCCGCATTGAAACGCCCGGTTGTTCAACCGGGGAAGGTCAGTCATTTCAAGATCGGACAGGAAGACCGTGCTGCGCAACTACGAGGGAGTGATATGCGCCTACGCCGAGCCGGATGACAACAGGAGCAGGTGCTTGGTCAGGTGCAGGGAGATCTGCGGACGAGCGAAGTCGCTCCGTTCCGTAGGTATAGGGTCGCTGT
Organism: Synergistaceae bacterium; assembly: GCA_012521675.1. Lineage (NCBI taxonomy): Bacteria > Thermotogati > Synergistota > Synergistia > Synergistales > Synergistaceae > Synergistaceae bacterium. The sequence continues at coordinate 22,637 of JAAYLU010000045.1, forward strand.
TCGAGGGAGAGGCCGTCTCCATCGAACCCAAGGGGCTGCCACGCGAGATGCGTCGCTCCTCTAGGGTGAGAAGTTCGGAGTGAGCGCCGCACCGAAGACCCGAAGGAATAAAAAATGGGGGAGGAACTTCCCCCCCCCCTCTCCCCTGCTATGATGCTGTCTCGCTGTTTATCGTCCCTCTCTGGAATCCTTGGATAAGGTCGCGGTTCTCCTTCGGTTCCTCGATGCTGGGGACTATGATTTCGTAAGCGCTCGTCCCCGACGAAGCCACCAGCAGATCGCCCACACCCATCATCCTCTGAAAGACTGTCTGGCGCACCTCGATCGAGCGGATCTGTTGCATTCCGATCTCGACCGATTGCTTCGACACAATTCCCTTCTCAAAGGTGACCTCGTCGTTCTTGATTATGAACTCCACGGAACAGCGCTGCAGCGCTATGTACAATACCGGTATCAGGGCGACGCCTATCGTCCACCAGGGGGCGTTATGGCTGGAGATCGCATATATCGCCAGCGCGGCCAGGACCGCCGCCACGAGCCACCAAACCAAGAATCCCCTCCATGCCGGACGCATTCTCTTCTCAAAAGCCTTCTGCTCTGCACTCCCCTTGTCGACAGTCTCCTGCTGAGTCATTAAAAACCCCTCCATTCAGAATATTTGTCCTTCGAAACCCGATGTCCTCCAATGGCCGCATGTTACCGCGGTAAACACCACCCTCGAGTCAAGCCCCGCTTATCAAAGCGCGCTACCGAGCGTTGAACCTACATACGGTCTTGAAATATCTGGGGAAGTATTTTACACCACCTTCGCGTTCCTTGAAAGGGTAAAAGGCACAAATACCCATATGGCGTGAAAAGCTCGAGTTCACTCGTCCTGCCGTTCAGGCGGACTCGCGGAACCGCCCGGTGAAGAAGAAGGGCAGAGCGAGCAACGGCATAAGAGCGACGACTCCGAAGATGGCCTGTATACCGAACAGGTCTCCTATCTTGCCCAACGGCGCCATCATCATGTTACCAAAACCCCAGGAGAGTCCCATCACGATCGAGCTTGCCATTCCACGCGAGTTCGGCGTCATCTCCTGACCTATTGCCGCGGTGATCGGCATAGTGGAGTTGACGGCGACAGTGCCGCAAAGGAAGAAGGTTATGCCGACCCACCCCTTGGTGAAGAGCCCTCCGAGGAGGAAAACCGGGGTGATCAGTATCGCCCACAGCAAGACTCGCCTCTTCTCCCATTTGTCGGCCACCCTGCCGATTATCACCATCGCTATCGTATTCGACAGCATTATCAGGAAGAGCACCAGGCCGACAAGCCCTATGTCCCCTCCCTCCGCAGCGATGCGGATGGGCAGGAACATGCGGACCCCCTGGCTCGTGGTGTCGCGCACGGTCGAGATGGCAAAGACAGGATAGATCACCGCGAAGACGGACTTCATGGTCTCCAGGAGTCCTCTCTGCGGAGAGAAGGAATCTCCGCTCTCGTCCGAGATGGCGGGCATGGTCCTCCATATAAAGAGTCCGAGGACGATCACCGGGACGAGCGCCGCGACCGGCATGAGCCGGTATCCGACTGTGTTCGCCAGGAACACGGCGAACAGGGGGCTGACAGTGCTTCCGGCAGTTCCGGCGACCGCGAAGAGCGCCAGGGAGACGGTGAGCTTTTCCCTAGGCACTACGTGCCCCACTCCTCCGTGCCCCTGCGGGTGGAACATCGCGCTGCCCAGCGCCCACACCCCGACGAAGAAGAGGGCCATGCCGTACGATGGCGACAGAGGGATCATCGACGCACCAAGGCAGGTCATCACCGGACCCCAGATTATAAGCCACGGGTTGGACGACCTGTCGGACAGGTAGCCTATCACCGGCTGTACTATGACGTGTATTATGCCGAGAAAAGTGCTGAAGAACCCCGCCTGGGTCATCGTTATGCCGAGGTTCTTGATCAGCGTGGGTATGAAGGTCGGCAGGAATGAGGCGTAGAGGTCGTTCATAAAGTGTCCGGCGGAAAGAAGCGAGAGCTTGAATTTCGAGCCCTCGGGGCGCAACAGGCTTGAAGCTTTTGTCGACATGAAATTATCCCACTCCTAAATTTCGATCTGTGTGCCGGACACAATCATACACCATGCATAATATAATTTGCACGAAAAAGCCATAACTCGCCAAAAGAATTATCTTCACTTGCCGTGGAAGCAGAAAAGCCGCAGGGGCAAGCAATTTATTTGAACGCGGGAGCGATGACTTCGGCGCTTGCCCGGCGCTCAGGGCTCCACGCCCGGTCTGGCCGGCCTTCCGAAAACGGCCAGCCATATGCAGGGCGGGTCGGAGCTGGTCGAGGCCACCCTGTGGCGCAGGCCGGCGGGCAGAAAAACCCAATCACCCGCCCCAAGCCGCACGATTTCGCCCTCCTCGAACTCGAGAGCCGCATCTCCCTGTAAAAGCGCAACCCACTCGTCCTCATCCTGGTCGTACCAGAAGCCGGGAGGCGAGCTCTGTCCGGTCGAGACTATCCTCTCGACACGAAAACTCCCCGCTGCGACCAGGTCCTCGGACAGCTCGCCGGCGGGGAGTACGGCAGGAAGTCTCAACAGGCTTCCCAGGTCATGATCCATCATTTTCGGCCTGCGCATGGAAAACAGCCTCTTTCTACACTTTTTCCTTGCGCATCTCCTCGCGCCTTCTCTCGGCTTCCTCGTTCCTCTCCTTGATGAACTCTCTCTGCTTCAACCGCCGATCCTCGATCTGCTTTTCGAGCATCTTCTTCTTTACCTGCTTGTCGTAGGTCTCGGCGGACTTCTTCACGGTCTCGTGGTGCCTGTCCATAATCTCGAGCCGCTCCCTCTCGACCTCTCTCCTGGCCTTCTCGACCTTCTTCTGCGCCTTCTCCTTCTGCTCCTCCGCCTTCTCCTCGACTATATCCTCCAGGGGAGGGACGTTGAACGGAAGGTTTGCACCCGTGCGATCGACTTTCATCAAGATCCCCCTCTTTCACGTTTTTGACGTTGCTCTATTATATATCGGATCCGCGGGATAGTCTCCTTCAGCCGACGGTCGATTCCTGCGGCCATCCCGACGACCAACGGGAGGTAAGCAGGCGACCGAGCGGGCGGTTTTCCCGTTCGTGTCGTTCGCTATCCCGAGGAGCAAAGCGACGTAAGCAGGCGACAGGCGCAGCGCAGCGAGCCTAGTCGTTCGCTATCCCGAGAAGCGTAGCGACGAGGGGAGGGGAGGGATCTTGCTGGGGCTATTAGAAAAAGGGGCGAGAAAGCTCGCCCCTGTTGCGTTGTTACTTTCTTCCCTTCAGCGGCGCCAGCGGGGACAGCAGAATCAGCAGCGCGGGGGCGAAGCCCAGGGAATTGCATCCACCGCCGCCACCTTTAGGGGGCTCGGGTTCGCTCTTTCTCTCCCCCGCCACTATGAAGGCGGGGTCTACCAGGAAGCCGTTCTCCTCGCCGTCAAGGTCGAATTCCCCTCCGTCCTTGATTGTAAGTGCAAGGCGACAATCGGGAGTGACGAGGTCGCCCGGTTCGAGCACACGCTTCAGGGTTTTCCCCTCGATCTCCACCACCGCGGCGCAGCGGTCGAGCAGGTCCTCGAGCTGGTACACCCGCTCAAAAAGGGCCGCTCTCTCGGACGAGAAAGCCTTTACAACCTGTAGTTGGTCGCAACGAAGGCCGTTGTAGCAGTTCGGAATTTCAAAGAAGAAAACCGCCGTCCCGGCTTCCGTGGAGTGATCGGAGGCGCCCTGAGCGTCGAGCGAGGCGCGGATGACCGCGAGCGGACTCATCTCCGCCCCCTCTGCTATTTCAAGATCGTCGAGCAGTTCCCGCAGTCGTTCCATTCCATCATCGCTGATATAAATCTGACCTGTGTCGTCCACTGTCAGCAGTTCCAGCAGGTCCTCTATCAGACTGTCCGGGACGAGGGCTTCGCGGAATACATTCTCCAGTGCGTCCTTCTTCTGCTCCTCCGTGGGGTTCGGCGGCAGGGTCACCGTCAGAGGCGTGGGCCGCACGAAACCAGGTCCCTCGGGTGGATCGACGGGCTGCACCGGCACGGGAGTCGGAGTGGGCGCAGGTCCCGGCTCCGGCTCGGGCTCCGGCTTTGGTTCCGGCTCCGGCTTTGGCGCGGATTCTGTCTCGTATGCGCCGATGTCGACTCCGCCGCCCTGCGGGCGTTTGACGCCGCGCTGGTCGGTATCTGGCGCACCCGTACTCGTACCGCTGTCGATGGCGGGGCTGCCCTTGCCCAGGGCGCAGGTAAACGTCAGGCCACCGTTGTTCTTCAACGGGCCGAGATTGGGGTCGGCATTTATGTTGTTACCGCCAGCGAAAATGTTGGTATCGACGACGGAATAGGTGATCGTTAGCTTGTCGCTTTTGTCCACAACCTGTCCCGTGGCGGAATCCGTTTCCCAGAAGATGCTGTTCGTAACTATGGGATTTCCCGATGAATTATCCGAAATGAACATCCCGCCGCCGGAGTCCGCAGACCCAGTCGCCATGTTCCCCGATAAGGTGCAGTTCATCAACTTAGGCTTATAACCAGACTTGACTGAGATGAACATCCCGCCGCCGCTGGTCGCCATGTTCTCCGAGAAGGTGCAGTTCGTCAACGTTGGACTGCTTTCTTCCGAGATGTACATCCCGCCGCCGTTGGTCGTCATGTTCCCCGAGAAGGTGCAGTTAGTCACCGTCGGACTGACGTTTACGATGAACATCCCGCCGCCGCTGTTGGTCGCCGTGTTCTTCGAGAAGGTGCAGTTCGTCAACGTCGCACTGCCGTATATAATATACATCCCGCCGCCATAGGTCGCCGTGTTCCCCGAGAAGGTGCAGTCCGTCACCGTCGCACTGTCGTATGCAATATACATCCCGCCGCCGCTGCCATTAGGTGCAGTCGTCTTGTTCCCCGAGAAGGTGCAGTTCGTCAACGTTGGAGCGCCGTAATATTTGTACATCCCGCCGCCGCTGTTGGTCGCCGTGTTATCCGAGAAGGTGCAGTTCGTCAACGTCGGACTGGCGTTGTCTATGTACATCCCGCCGCCGCTGTTGGTCGCCGTGTTATCCGAGAAGGTGCAGTTCGTCACCGTTGGAGTGCCGCCAGCTATATACATCCCGCCGCCTTGCTGCGCCTTGTTCCCCGAGAAGGTGCAGTTCATCACCGCCGCACTGCCGTATAAGATGTACACCCCGCCGCCGTTGGTCGCCTCGTTCTCAAGGAAGGTGCAGTTCGTCACCGTCGGACTGGCGTTGCATATGTACATCCCGCCGCCGTCCTTGTTTGCGTCGCCACCGTTCGCATTACCGCCAGTGATGGTGAAGCCGTCGAGGGTGGCGGTGTCGTTTACACTGTCGGCATAGACGACGTGATAGCTATCCGAGCCGCCGATAGCTCCGCTTAAGGTGGTTTTATTCGTCTTGTAGTCGCGCTGGCTCAGCTGTGTCTCCGTCCCGTCGAAGCCACCGTACAGGGCGATGTCATTCGAGAGGACGAAGGATGCATACGGATCCGTGTCATCACTGGTCGGCTTATACGTACCTTTAGCCAACCAGTACTCGCCCGTTGTTCCGGAGCCCAAAGCCTTTCTGAACTTCGTCACACCCATGGCGTTGTCCCACGTAGATCCATCCCCGTCCTCGTTGCCGGGTTTAACGCGGTAGACCTCCACCGCCGAGGCCGACGAGGCCGATAGCAATGCAAACAGAATAAAACAGGAGCAGACAACCTTTTTGAACCACCTTGTTCTCATCAACATGATGTTCCCTCTCCTTCCCGCAGCGGCGTTCTTAATACAACTGCAAACGCGCACAGCACAGCGAAACACTGCCCTCAATTTCCCGCGACGAGAAGGCCCTTGTCAACGCTTATAAAAAGGGTTTATACTTTAAAAAAATCAAAGAGTCAAGTCCTTTGGTGCTCTAAATCCGCAGGTACAATGGACCCCTAAAATTGGACAGAAAACAGGGGGGAGGTTAAGAGCAAAATCATGGTGCCGCGGTGTACTCTCGAGGTCCCTCCGGCCGATGCCCGTTCGGGACGACAGCTCATGGTTCGACAAGGAAAAATCATCCCCGTGGCGGAATGGGCATATTCAGGAAACCCCAATCATAATATACTTTGTTTATCACAAGGGGGTGATTGCATGGCAACCGTCAAGCTTGCCAAGTG
>JAAYLU010000046.1 GCA_012521675.1 Synergistaceae bacterium
AGATTTCCCCGTATATCGAGAACAACGTCGTTTGCGCACATAATGCCTCCTTCGATTTCAGCGTCCTCAAAAACACTCTTCCCCTGTACGGCATTCCCCTTCCCGATTGTTCGATTCTTTGTTCTGTTGCGGTCTCCCGGAATACATGGCCGAACCTGATGTCCTATTCCCTTCCGATTGTGGCGCGCCACCTGGGGCTTACCGTCGAGCATCATGACGCTGAGGACGACGCGCGGTGTTCGGCGGAGATCCTTCTTGCCGCTTTTCACGAGTACAATCTTTCGGAGTTCGACCAAGTGAACCAGAAGCTTTCGATTTGCCCGGGGAGTATAAGAAACGGCTGTTATTCCTGCTGCAGTTCGGGCATACGGAGGCAGCGGAAGCAGCTCTATTTCGCTCCCGAAGAATGCGGAAAAAACCCTGATCATCCTCTTTTCGACAAGGACGTAGTTTTTACCGGGACATTGAAATCCATGCCGAGAGATGACGCCTTTGCCCTGGTTCATAAAGCAGGAGGCCGCCCTCGAACTTCAGTCAGCCTGGAAGTTGAGTATCTCGTCATGGGAGTACAGGATTTTTCGAAGTTCCGCGATGGAAAGAAAAGCAGCAAGACAAAAAGAGCTGAAGAGATCAGGTCAAAGGGCGGCAACATCGAAATCCTGTCCGAGGCCGATTTCTTGCAGCTCATCTATGCGGAGTAGAGAAGAAAGAAGAACCCCGGCTCTTTCCGGGGTAGAAAAGGAGTGAGTTGAAAATGTCAATAAACAAGCAAATCCCAGAAGGAAACGTGGCAGTATTAGCTAGTCCGGAAAAAGCAACATTGTACATTGATAATATCAACATCATGGGCAACGATGGTGCTGTAATCTTTGATTTTATGCAGTTTATGCCAGGCATAGTAAAAAACGAAAAGGGAGAGAAAATGCGTCAAGCTGCTATTGTTTCTAGAACTGCCATAACAACACAGCATTTCAGGCGTTTTGTCGAAGCATGTGGAAAGGTATTATCGGACATTGATTCTTCCGAACGCAAACGGGAAGAATAAAATGAACACCCAAAGCACGGGGAATTTGATACTCCACCAGAGCGGCGAAACCTTGCCGATATACCAAGAAATCAAACTGACGAAAGCTGCAAAAATTGCCTTTGGAAGCACATCAGAACGAGGAGAAATTGTGAATGCAGATGTACCTCCGCATTCACAATACGCCATTATAAGCTACCCAGCTTCGGATGAAGGTGATACAATTTCAAGCAGCGGTGGAGGTGAAGTCGTATCGGACATCTCGACCCAATCGATTGCCAATCTATCCAACGGGGAGGAGAGCAATGTCATGACGCAGCCATTGATAACAAAAGGCGAGTTCGATGCTAATATCAAGCGCTTTGATGATACCGTCTCCAACCTGAAGGAGAATATAAGCACTCGTTTCACATCAATAGATGAGAAAATCGATCTTCGCTTTAATCACATGGACGAAAAAATAGACATGAACTTTAGAGCTCTTTCTGGAGAAGTGAGACAGTTGACGGAGAGTATCCAGTCTCAGCGTAAAGAGATCCACAACGACAACCTCGCTACCAGACTTTCAAGCTACGCTGTCCTGGCTACAATGGTTCTCGGTTTCCTCGCGGTTCTTCTTACTATTTTAAGACTATAACAGTAAGCAAGAGCCCCGGATCGATCCGGGGCTCTTGCTTACTGTAACTGCTTCCGACTTGTAAAACTTTTTGCAGAGGAGAAAAAAGAATGATCTATTTTTATCCGCTTGTCATGGAAGAACTTGTACCAGTCGTCGAAAGTCCTTTTGAAGATAGTAGGGAAAGAATCTTTACCGCCAGAGTCGGGATGAAACCCGAGGGATTCGTAAAAAAACTTGAAGCTGCTATTCGATCTTGTTTGACGCTGGAAGAAGCAGACCAAAAGATGATTGAAACGAAAATTGAATACCTGGAGTTTTTCGACGAGGCGAGCGGCCGATACCCGAAGGGAACATATGTTGTTCTTGAACTTGCAAGAGACCGGCTCGGAGAAGGCCTGTAAATTACTCGAGCATTGCCACGGCGTTCTTCTTGATCTCAGGCGCCAGGTGGGCATATCTCAGGGTCATTTTGAGATCTGAATGCCCGAGCAGTTCCCGGACGGTATTCAAATCCGCCCCCTTCATCACGAGCTTGCTTGCGAAGTGGTGCCTCATGTCGTGCCAGCGGAAATTTTCAATGCCGGCTTCTTTCAGTAATCCCTCCCAGCTCGACTGACAGTTGTCGAACTTCCCGCCGGTCTTCGGCGAGAGAAAGACCAGGCTCTTCTCCCCCTGGTCTTCGCTCTGCTTTCTCCAGAGGGTAAAGGCTTCCAGTGCCGGGCGGTTCAGGGGTACATAATTTATTTTGCCGCTTTTCGAAGCTGCTGCGCGGAGGGTCAATATTCCGCCGTCCAGATCCACGTCTCGCCATTCGAGGCTGAAGAGGCTGTTTTTGCGTATTCCTGTATTGAGAGAGATGATGACCATCGGCTTCAGGTAGTCGACATAAGGAGCTTTCCGAAGATCCGGGAACGGGGTCAGGCCGCGGGCATCTCTCCAGGCATTATAGGTATCCCGCTCACTTCTCATTTTCTCTTCCCTGACATCGAGGGCAGCCATCAGACGCTCAAATTCTTCATCTGAAAGGAATCGTACCATCTGCTCGCTGTCAGTCTCGCTGAGAGGCTCCAGTCGGGCAAGGGAATGTTTTTCAATGAGCCCTCTTTTTACTCCCCAGTTCAGAGCGGCCTTGAGGGCTGAGGTTTTCCGGTTTAAGGAGGCGGATTTGCTTTTCTTAGCGGCCTTATCGGTATTACGCCATCGTTCAATCTGAAGTATGGAGATTGCGGCCGGCGTAAGGTCGAGAAAGGACGGGAATGAGGACATGATAATGCGGATGGTGTTCTCTCCGGAGGGACGGTTTTCGATCGCCCAGGGTGCGTAAAACTCGGTGATAAACTCCCGAAGAGTCAAGGGTCTCGGCGCGAGTTTTTCCGCGTCCGGATCTTCGCCGCGGGCAACTCTCGAAAGAAATTCCCGCGCCATTTCCCTGGCTTCGGCGACAGTGATCAGGTCTGCTGGCCCTATTTTATGGTTCGTTCGCTTTCTTCCGGTGCTATAATCTGAATGGCGGTCGTAATCGCAATACCATGTCTTCCTGCCGGACTCTAAGACAAGGAGGACAAGGCCGCTTATGACAGTATCGTGGATCTTGTATCTCGACCCGGTAGGCTTCAGATTCACAACGTAATTCTGGGTAAGTTTAAGCTGCAATTCGCTCCCTCCTTTTTTCCTCCGTATTTCCTCCAAATGGATTATACACTAGAGGTAAAGAGGGAAAAGAAGAGAACGAACAAAAGTCATTTTTATTCAGTATCCATCAGCCTTTACGGCTCTATAAGGTTCCTTTAGGTTTCGGGTGAAATATGCTCTTTTAGCCTTCACACGGAAGAGGTCACTGGTTCGAACCCAGTATCGCCCACCATCTGATTGCAAGGCTTCAGCGTTTTTGCTGGAGCCTGTTTTTTATATAGGGAGCGCTCATGAAACGCGACCCTAAGCCGGAGAGCGAATGGAGGTGGACTGGGCGGGCAAGGGAATGTGGCTTCGCGATCCCGCAACCGGGGAGGAGAGCCCGGCGCGTCTTTTCGTCGCGGTGCTTCCGGCGAGCCAGTACGCCTACGTGGAGGCCTTCCCCGGCATGGGCATGGAGAGCTGTTCGGGAGCGAGGAGCAAGGTGAATACTGCTTGCTACTCTTCACCCTTTGCGGAGCCGAAAAGCTTCTCGATCTCCTCTTCGGTGTTCTCGTCTTCGAGCGGACGGAATCCGGCGATGTCCATGAAGCTGATCATAATCCCGTATCCCATGAACTCTTCATCCTCGTCCTCTTCGGGAACCTGAATGGGCTCATAAGGGAAACAGACTCAACAACCGTATGATTATCAGGTTCCAAGGTGATTTTTTCCCGTACCGGCATATTTTGCAAACAACTCCTTCGCGCGCTTCGTACCTCCATAAAACACGCTTGGCTTCCTGCCCTGTTTCCCTCGATGCTCCGTTTCTTCTAAATATGCCGCGAGGCTACCAGCCCTGCGGCGTGTGCAAGCCGCCGAGGTAGAAGGCTAAACGGTTTGTCTAGAGCGTGCAGAGAGAAGTCTGTTTTTCTATGTATGGATTTTCTTCATAGTATCGTATATGATACCGAAACAGGAAAGAGGCAGGTGATTCTCATTTGTCCACCCTGGAAAAGACCATTGACTCATGGGGTCGAATTGTCGAAGAGCAGTTCTCCACTGTGAAAAGCGTTTTGGAGTCGTTTGGTTTCAGGCTTGAAAACCAAAAGGGATCGCATTCCATTTTTCGCCATCCACTGATAAGCGAATGTTACAAGCTTTTTCCCGAACTTTTTCCCAGGGATTTCGCGCCGGATGGCTCTCTGTAATAGTACAACACAAGAACAAGGTGAAGAGATGGTATCTCCGCAATGCAGTGATAGCACTGGAGAAAATCAAGGAGATTGAAGAAGCGCATCGGAGGCGGTAAAGATGAAAAACCTGGACTACTATATGAGTCTTCCGTATGTCACTGAAGTCACAGAATTGTCGGAGGAGGACGGCGGCGGTGTTGTGCTCTGTCACCCGGAGCTGGGCAGACTGTCAACCAACGCATGGGGAGAGACGTATGAAGAAGCAAGGGGGATGCTGATTGAAATAAAGCGGGGCGTTTTCGAGCGCTGCCTTGCCGATAACCTTCCAATTCCCGAACCGAAGAGCGAAGACCTGCAAAAGTACAGCGGAAGAATACTTCTGCGCATGCCGCGTTCTCTCCACAAGGCCGTTGCGGAAGCGGCAGAAGAAGAGGGGCAGAGCATAAATGCCTATATCGTCGGTGCTCTGCTGAAAACCACAGAGAGAGGCGAGGTTGCCAAAGAAATACTCGCCGCGATTGGTTCCCAAATAGAGAACACTATGCGCTTTGCAATGTTCAACTTTGGAGAGATCGGCTACTATGCCCGGGATCACGCGCTTGAGAAACAGGCGGCAAGGCGCGGAGCAGAACACCCGTCCTGGGCCGCGACTCAGGAGTCGTCTCAGGTATCATGAACGCTCCATTCGAGCTTATCAGGTATTTTTATCTCAGCTCGTTCACGGCGGCCAACAGAGAGTTCAAGCCGGAGTCATTCGTCATGCCGGACATTGAAGTGCGTCCGAACATGATGCAAAACGCCGAAGCGGTCGACAGATGGGATGTCGCCCTGTTTATAGGAACCCCGGATAATATCGACAGGACAAGCGTTCCGTATGATTTCGGCATTTCCATTTTCGGCATGTTCCTCTGCAAGTTCCCGGAGGACTCCTCGGCGGAAGAGTTGTTGAGGTTCAAGCGGCTTTTTTACGTCAATGCGTCATCAATGTTGTATTCGGCGGTCCGGGATCACCTGCTCACGCTGACCGCGCTCGGCCCCTACGGCCCCTTCTTTCTGCCGACATACAGGTTCGATCCGGAAGATATTACGGAGTGATTCAAGCGCCGCACAAAGGTCGGAAATTCTTGACAACGCAACTTTCCGAGGGGTATCATTCAGTTACGCCAATCCCCGCATGTTTTCGTCCCTGTGAGCGCCCGTCGGCTCCAGGCACGGGGTTTTTTCGCTCCCAGCGAGAAAAATATCGTATAACAGACCGTTTAAAAGATTTTCCGACGAATTGCTAAAATCCTGTATTCACAACGCTTACATCAAGCCTATTACGACCCAGTATCGCCCACCATGCAATAGCAAGGGTTCCGGCGTTTAGGCCGAAACCCTTTTTCCATGTCCAGACTCCATTGAGATGCGTGATACTCTCCTTCGGGCAGAAGATGCAGTTGATCTCGAGGGCGGCACTCCTCTTGCCGTGACTGTGATATTTACCTTTCAAGGCAGTGCGAAGGCTGAATCATCACGACTGGTTTGCTTTACTCTGTGTTAGACGACAATATTTTCCTGCTCGCCCTTTTCCCATTTAACAATGTTTTTGAATGTAATCTCGGCCCTTCTTACCAAGGCCTCCTCCGTTGCGAACCCTATGTGTGGAACGATAATGGTGTTGGGGGCGTCCAGCAGGGGGTAGTCCTTGGGAATCGGAGGCTCCATGTCGACTCTGTCCAGACCGGCGCCCGCTATCACACCCTCGCGCAGCGCCTCCGCCAGCGCATTGTTGTCGACGACAGGCCCGATCGCGGTGTTTATCAGGAGGGAAGTGGGCTTCATGAGCTTAAGCCTGTCCTTGTTTATCAGGCCCTTGGTCTCGTTCGTAAGCGGCATGTGGATTGTCACGATGTCGCTCGCCTTCAAGACCTCCTCCAAGGGCATGTATTTCACGCCTTTGCTCACCAGCTTCGGATTTTCTCTTCTGCTGTATGCGATCACATTGCAGCCGAACGCCAGGCCCAACTCAGCCACTGTACCGCCTATCTCTCCGGTACCCAGCACTCCCAGGGTCTTTCCCTTCAGATCGGACTGTCCATAGCCGCTTTTCGTGCCTTCCTTCCTTGCCACGTCATCCAGAACCACAATGTTGCGCAACAGCCCGATCATAAGCCCGAAGGCCAGCTCCGCCACGGAATTGGTGCTGTAGCCGCCTGCATTCGAGACTTTGACGCCTTTCTCCTTGCACTTGTCCAGATCCACATGGTCGTAACCGGTAAATGCCACGGAGATGAATTTCAGCTTCTTCGCGGCGCCTATCACGTCGCCTTTAAGCGGCATATTGGCCACCACCAGTACATCGGCGTCCTCGACCCTGGATTTGAGCGTATTTTCGTCCACCCTGTCCTCATGCACGACCAACTCGTGGCCGCTATCAGTCAGAGGCTTGGTCACTCCGGCAAGTTTCTCTTTGTCGATGCTCAATGACTCCAAAACCACAATTTTCATTTTATCTCCTCCACTTTCCATTATATACAATAGCACAGATAGAACTCGCGCCCCTAGCGCCTTCTTGCCTCTCCTGCCTGTTTTGTATTGCGCTTAAATTTAGTATACCAGAATCTATCAACTTATTTAACCTTCCCGTTCAAATTTACGATGCAAACTGAAGTTTTAGCCTGTGCGGAGCGGCTTCTTCCCATTTTACAAGATTCTCTTTTGCCAGACGTCCCCAGACGATACCCGGGTGAACCTGGATCTTTTTTGAAAAATCCGCTATCGATCTACGGGTAAAAATTCTCTCGCGCAGAAAGGAATCGAAGGATGGAAGTGCGGACGTTTTCCGACTGCTGCACGGCCGATCCCGGACTTTTCCGGCATTCCAACGGACTCTTCACGGCTGGATACATCCTCAATATTCGCGGGACCTTGCCAGCTGAATAATAGATGCAAAGACTCCCCTTCCGGCATCTTCGACAGTCTGTTGCTCTATACTTATCATACTCGAAACGATGGTCGGGCGGTCGGATTTCAGAATCCGGAGGGCTGCCACTGGAGAGACGTTCGGCCCCAAAGCACCGACATCTGCACGGCATCGAGGACTTCCTGTGTGCCATGGGCGGCATGTTCGCCTTCATGGGCAGCCAGTACCGCATCGAGATGGACGACAGGGACTTTTTCATAGACCTGCTGCAGTTCCACCGCCGCTTGCGCAGCCTGGTCGCCATCGAGCTGAAAGTCGGCGAGTCCCAACCGGAGTACGTGGGCAAAATGCAATTTTACCTGACCGCGTTGGACCGGCAGGTTCGTCAGGAGGACGAAAACCCGTCCATCGGCATCGTCTTGCACAAGGCTCTTTTCTCAAAAATCTCATGTTTCGTATACATGCAATGTTGGTCAATGGCACAGGTGCTGGTATAATTCCTACGAAGGAGCCTTAAGCTGGTTTTTTTCAATGATTCAGGCTTCATCGTCCGTCTCCTCGTGGCTTTGCAGCGGACGAAAACTGGGAGGAGTTGAAGCAATTGGTAAGCAGGGTTTTTCATTCCTTGGGCGACCAGGTGTTCGAGACCATAAAAGAGCTGATAGTAGGCAACACCTATCTGCCCGGAGAGATGCTTCAGATCGACAAGCTGGCGGCGGAATTCGGCGTGAGCACGACGCCCATAAGGGAGGCCCTGTTACGACTTGAGGCTTTGGGGCTTGTGGACATAGAGAGGAACAAGGCGGCCGTGGTGACCCAGGTGAGCGAGAAGCGCTCGCGGCACGTGTGGGAGTTCCGCCGTCTGCTCGAGGGCAGGGTGGCGCGGGATGCGGCTCTTCACTGCACGGACGACGAGATGGACCTTGTGGAGTCGAAGCTGCGCCTGGTGCAGGAGAATCCGGATGACTTCGACCTGTACCTTGAGTCCGACGTGGCCCTCCACTCCCTGTTGGCCAGCAAGACGGACAACCCCCTGATCCTGGACGCACTTAACAACCTCAGCGTGCACGCCAAGAGGATCAGGTACTTCGCGGAAAAGGGACCTTTCAGGGAGGAAGTGCTTGACGCGGTGACGAAGGAGCATCTGGAGATCCTCTCGTCCCTTCGGGAGCACGATCCCGACAAGACTGAGGCCCTTATCATCAGGCATCTTAACAACGCCGAGGAGAGGACTAGGAGGGCGCTGCTGGGAGGCGAGGGCTGAGTCCCGGCCCTACGGCGTCCGACTGCGAATGAACTTAGCAGGGCCCTCGCTGTATATGGACCTGCCCTTTGAATCGATCAGCACGGTCAGCGGCATATCCCTCGTCTCGAGCTCGCGAAGCGCCTCCGGGCCGAGCTCTTCGTAGCATACTACCCTCGAGGAGATGACGGTTCGGGCCAAGAGAGCGGCAATGCCGCCGGTCGCGCCCAGGTAGACCGCCCCGTGTTTCATCATGCACGAAATGACCTCCTTTGAACGCATCCCCTTCCCTATCATTCCCAGCACCCCTTGCTTCAGCAACAGAGGGGTGAAAGGATCCATCCTGTAGCTGGTGGTCGGCCCTATGGCTCCGGTCGCCATTCCGGAGCGTGCGGGCGCGGGTCCCGCGTAGAAGATCACGGCGCCTCCCAGGTCTACCGGGGGCTGCTCTCCCCTGCCCAAGGCCTCGACGATCAGCCTGTGCGCCGCGTCCCTGGCGACATAGAGCCGTCCGGAGAGCAGGAGTTCGTCCCCCGCCTCCAGTTTTCTGCTTACGGCCTCCGTGAGGGGCGTTTGCACGCGAACGGGGCTCAAAACCCTTTCCTCCTAGAGGACGCCCGAGGCGTGCCTGTTTGAATGGCAGCAGATGTTGACGGCCACCGGCAGCCCGGCGATATGAGTCGGCGCTTGCTCGACGTTCACCCCTAGCGCGGTGATCGTGCCTCCGTACCCCGCGGCCCCTATGCCGAGGGAGTTTACCTCGGCCAGCAGCCTCTCCTCGAGGGCGGCGTAGCGCGGCGCGGGGTTGCTCTCACCCACCGGCCGGAGCAGGGCTCTCTTGGCCAGCTCCGCGACACCCTCGAAGTCGCTGCCTATGCCGATTCCCAGCACTACGGGAGGGCAAGGGTTGGGGCCCGCCCTCCTGACGGTATCCACCACGAAGTCTATGACCCCCTGTTCGCCCGCGGCGGGGGGCAGCATTGCAAGCGCGCTCATGTTCTCGCTTCCGAAGCCCTTCAGCGAGACTGCGACCCGGACATGCGTCCCCGGCACGATCCGACAGTGGATCTTGGCCGGGGTGTTGTCGCCCGTGTTCTTCCTATCGTACAGAGGATCGTCCACTATGGAGCAGCGCAGGTAGGCATCCCTGTAGGCCCTTCGAACCCCTTCGTCCACCGAGTCCGCCAGATCGCCGCCGACCAGCCGGACGTCCTGCCCGACGTCGATGAAGACGATCGTCATGCCGCAGTCCTGGCAGAGGGGATAGACTCCCTCCGAGGCGACCCGGGCGTTCTCCAGTATCGTGTCTAGTACGGCCGACGCCGGGCCTTCCTCCTCCGCGTCAGAGGCGGCGCGAAGGCTCGCCAGCATGTCGCCGGGGAGCCTGTACGCCGCCTCCTCGATGAGTTTTGCAACCGTGTCGGTTATCCTGCGAACCGGGATCTCCCTCACTTCAGCCATCTCTCCCGCCGGTACCTCGCCTTGCCCGAGCTACCTCTCGCTCAGCTCCAGCAATACCCCTCCCGTGCCCTTGGGGTGGACGAACGCTATCCTGGCACCGCCGGCCCCGTAGCGCGGGGTCTCGTCTATCAGCCTGATTCCCTTCTCCTTCATCGCCTCGAGGGCCCTTTCCAGGTTCTCCACCCTTATCGCTATGTGGTGAATCCCCTCGCCTCTCTTCTCGATGAACTTGGCGACCGGGCTCTCGTCGGACGTGGCCTCCAGCAGCTCGACCTCCGTGTCGCCCAGGGGCAGGAAGGCCGTCTTGACCTTCTGCTCGGCCACCTCCTCGACGCCCGTGCATTTTATTCCGAGGGAGTCCTGCCAGAATTTCAGCGCCTCGTCTATCGATTTCACCGCTATTCCAATGTGGTCGACCACCGTGGGTTTCATACAAAAATTCTCCTTTCGATCGCTTCGTTCTCCGTGATATCCACGCTGTTCTTCGCGCCTCTACATTTTAGCAGAAGTGGGCGGCCTTTGTCCGTTATCAGCAGCAGAAACAGGGATTCGTGGTATAGTATTGCGAAGCATAAGAAGCGAGGAGGTTGTCATAATGAGCCTGAAACCTTGTAAGATATGCGGAAGGCTTTACGACAGTGCGCGTGGAAAATACTGTCCGCAATGCCTCCAGGACATCGACGATTTCTACCCGAAAGTCAGAGAATACATCCGGGATAGCCGGGATGTCAGCTTCAGCGTCGACTCGATATCAGAGGAGATGGGCGTGGACATACTGAGAGTCCAGGCGCTGGTGGACCTCGGATACCTCGACCGGGACGTGCCCGGCATCTCCGGGCAGATCGACGAGGAGAAGAGAAAGAGAGAGGAACTGGCTAGAAAGCTGCAGGGGGCCTTGGACTCGTCGCCGACCGGGAAAAGAGACAAGCCGGAGGATGCGAAAAAGCACAGGACATACGGGCAGGAGAGATACGGAACCAGGGACAAGTGAGGCGCAAAGCGGATTCAACGACGCTACCATGCCGACGCGTGAACACATGAGCGCGGCCGGGCCCCGACGCACGGGAACCCGGCCATGTTTTTCGCCTTGAATGGCTCAAATGATCTGTTCGCCAGGACGGAATATCAACACCGAACAGTGGGCGTACCTGCCGACGTTGGTCGCCGTGCTTCCCACCACGATGCGCTCCAGCGTGCTCTGCCCTCTGTAGCCTATCACTATGAGGTGCATGTCGTTGTCCCTGGCGTAGTTGATGATCACATCCGAAGGGTTCCCCTCTTTAACCAGCATCTTGTAGTCCGTGTGCTCCAGCTCGGGATTGTTCTCCTTCGCCTTCCTGAAGTAGTAGTCCAGCTTCTTGCGGGCGATCTCGGTCACCTCGACGTCTATCTCGGGGGGCAGCCACGGTTCGTAACCTCTCCAAAGAGTCGGATGCGGAAGCACGTGAAGAAACGTGACCTCCGCCCCCAGGCGCATGGCCAGGGTGCAGCCGTACAGGAACACATCCTCGGACATCTTGCTCATGTCCACCGCTACGAGTATCTTCTTCAGCATGGCGCTTCCTCCTTTCGTTTAAAAACCAGAGGATCTCTTCATGGTTATTATACTACTAATATTTCGAATATGACCGGTGCGCAAAATGTGTCATCTTGTGTGATATATTCTGTGCCGGGCGTACCCGTTACGGAAGATCATCTGACTGCAAGGGACTGATTCAACGTGGAAACCGTCTTCGCCATTCTGATTTTTTCACTTTTTGGCGCTTCTTTGGGTTCGTTTTTGAACGTGGTGGCGATGAGGAGCATCTCCGGCAAGCCTTGGGGCGGGTCGGAGCGATCTGCGTGCGCTGAGTGCGACTTGGTGCTTGAGTGGAAGGACCTGGTTCCGCTTTTCTCCTGGCTTTTTCTAAGGGGAAGATGCAGGCGCTGCGGTGCAAGGATAAGCGCCAGGTATTTCGCCGTGGAGGTGATAGGCGCCGTCGCAGGCGGGCTTCTGCTGTGGAGGTGGGGCTTCTCCGCCGCCCTGCCCTTCGCCATGACTGCGGCTTTCGGGCTGTTTCTCAACGCCCTCACCGACATAGAGGACGGTTACGTGTTCGATGTCTTCCCCCTGGCGATGGGAATTATCGGGGGCCTGATGCGCATCTGCGGCGGCGCGGGTGCGTTGCTGGACGGGGCGCTCGGTGCCGCGGTCGGCTTCGCCTCGATCGGGGGGATAATACTGCTGTCCAGGGGCGGCATGGGCTGGGGAGATGCCACGCTGGCCGCGGGCGCCGGGGCGATCTTGGGATGGCGCATGCTGGTCCTCACTCTCTACTCCGGCTTTATGATAGGCGGGGTAATCACAGTCATGCTGATGATCGCCGGAAAGGTGAGGCGCAAGGACTCGGTTCCGTTGGTGCCTTTCCTCGCGGCCGGCGGGCTTTTTACTCTTATCGCCGGGCCCTTTATCCTCCGGTCATTTGGAAGCGCCCCAGGGTGGCCCTGGTGATTTCGAGCATCCGGTCCAGCGGCTTGGTCGAGGGAGTGCCGTTCAGCGTGCGGAAGGCGTGGTCCACCCCCGGCAGTATGTGAAAGGTTTTCCTCTCGCCCTGAAGCCTCAAGCTGCGGAATATTCGCCTTGAGGACTCCTCGTCGAAGGACTCGTCGCAGCCCCCGTAGAAAAAGTCGGAGAAAGAGAGGGTGACCTTGGAGGCCGCGGTGTGGATCACCTCGTTGTTCCCCAGCGTGTCGAGCACGGGGAGCGACATTATGTCGGTCGCCTCCGTGCGGGTGCGATCGCCCGAACCGGAGACGACCAGTCCCTCCACGTCGGGCAGGGGGTCGTGGGTCAGCCCCGACTGTCTCATGAAGGTCCCTGTCTCCTTGCCCGCGAGGATGACCGATATCAACCCTCCCAGGGAGAATCCCCAGAGGATTATCTTGCGGTCCGGATGCTCCTCCGAAGCCTTCAGAAGGGTGGAACAGGCATCGTAGATCTCCATCGCGAAGGTCTTTCCCCCGAAGGCCGAGGTCGCCCAGCCCACCCTGTCCCCTTCGAACGTCTCCTTGTCCCGGCGCAGCCTGCTCGACTCGGCAAGGCAGGCGATATATCCGTCGTTCGCCAGGGACCGGGCCAAGTAGGCGTATTTATTTCCCTCCTCGGGGGACGCGACGCCGTGAACACCGTGAAAAAAGAGAAAAAGAGGAGAGTCCTCCACGGCGTCACCCTCGAAGAAGTGCATGTGCACCTCCTGGTCGCCGAAGCAACCGTGCGCCTGTAAAGATCGAATTATCACGAATTTACGCCTCCTTTTAAAACCTATCATCCTTATTATGCTCTTTATTCCATATTATTTCAACAGCTGAAGAGGCATCTTCCTCGGAAGGTCCCCAGGGCTTATAATGGAAGGGCCGCGAATTTTTGGAAAGGGAGTAGTAAGTTGAACCCCGTTGCTCAATTAAACGTCGTGAAGTGCGTTCTCTCCATCCGCAAATCAAGGACCGAAAGGGTCGACGCCTTCTTTTACGAGATCCTCTCGCCGGCCGGGGTATTCTCGTCCCGGTTGGCCCTCATCCCGTTCGATGCAGGCCACAAGGTGGACATCGAGTCGGACGTTCGTACTTTCCTCTCCTTCACCGAAGAGCTTTTTATCCGGCAGGAGCAGGGAGAGCCGTACCTCGCGGAAAGCGCCATGGCGGAACTGGACGCGTTGCTGGGCGAGATCCTTTCTCCCGGCGAGATCAGGCAGGCCGTGGAGAGAGGCGAGGAGACTCACAAGGTCCTTGAGGAGGACGTAAGAAAGGAGATCCTCCTGAGGCTCGGCTACCGAGTCACTGTCTATCTGAGGGTGGAACAAAGCGACGGCGAGACTCTCGCTCCCTTTATACGGGAGGATGGAACGAAGGTCGCCGAGGGGGAGGAGGACACGCCCGGAAAGGTTCCGTATTTGATACCGTGCGCCCCGGTCATCGATCCCGTAAAAGGTACGGCCGTGGGATCGCTGCAGAACGGAGATCAAATACTGCTGAGGCTTCCCGAGGACGAGAACGCCCCCGTGCTTGAGAAGCTTCGCAGGGCGAGCCCCGATTTCGACGGGGTCGCCGCCGGAGAGGTCATCTCGGTTCACCAGGACAGGGGCGGCGGGTTCACTGTCCTGGTTCACCTTTCCGACGAGTTCAAAGGGGTTGTGTCGATGGAGGGCAACAGCCGGATTCGGACCGGCTCTTTAGCGGCACGACCGACGGCTCTGTCCGAGGCGCTTCATCCCGCCAACGGAGCAAGCGCCGATGAGAGCTCACCTACCGAGTCCAAGCCCCCCGGTGAGAACTCCTTCTACACGCCGTATTTTTTGCTGACGGCGTCGATGCTGGTGCTCGTTCTGGTGCTGCTCTACTTTAGATTCATATTCTGAGGGAACAAGCCGGGAACCGCGAGGACGGAAGTGCCAGCAAGCACCCTGTCTCCCTCCTCGACCTGCGCCCTTGTGCCTGCGGGAACATATAAATCGACCCTGGAGGCAGAGGCCATCAAACCGTATCTCTCCCCCCTGCTCACCCTCTTGTCCTTCGAGAGCCGGCACACGACATCCCTCCCGGGAAATCCGGCGGTCTGAGCCAGGATGACCAGCCCAAAATCCGTGGACAGCTCGATGATCGTCCTCTCCCACTTTCTCTGGGTGTTCGTCGCCGCGCCCGCTTTCATCCTGCCAGGGTATCTCACCAGTCTCTCGACGACCCCGTCACAGGGCGAACGATTGACGTGAACGTCAAAAAGCCCTGTCTCGATGCTTATCCTGAGTGCCTTGCCGATCGACGGGAACTCACCCCTTTCAACTCCCGCCACCACGCCGTCCGCAGGGGAAAGATAGCCCTCCTTCTCTGCCTGCCTGTCGGGATCCCTGAAGAACCAAAAGGCCCCCGGGAGAAGAGGCGCAAGAAAGAGTGCCACCGGGGGGGCGAAGTACAGGCTCCCCAGCATCATGAAGGCGACCAGGGCGATCGCTGCCCAACCTTCCCTTACCGGCTTCACTTCTCGTCCCCTTCGCAGACAATGGCCTCCTCGCAGCAGACGTCGCCCCTGATCACGCTCACGTCGGCCACGCTGTCGCCTTCGTCCAGGCGAACCGTTATCGCGCCCATGGCCGTCCTGCTGAGTATCGGTATCTCGGCTACCGCGACCCTTATTATCCTGCCGCGCGAGGTCGCCGCCATGATCTCGTCCCCCTCGGCCACGGACCAGCATCCCACCAGGTCGCCTGTCCTGGGGCCGAGCCTCATGGCACGCACCCCGAGCCCTCCCCTGTGCCGCAGAGTGAACTCCAAGAAGCTGGTTCGCTTGGCAACTCCCCTCTCGCCGATCACGAGAGCGTGGCGATTCGGGTCGACGACCTCGCAGCTTATCACCTCGTCGCCCTTGCCAAGCCTGATCCCGCGCACTCCTCGCGCCGTCCTGCCCATGGAGCGGAATGCCTTCTCGCTGACCCTCAGCCCCTGCCCCTTGGCGGTCATGAAGAGAAGCTCGTCCTCGCCCGACGTCAGTCGAACCTGGGCGATTCCATCCCCCTCGTCGAGCGTCAGCACCCTTTTGCCGCCCCTGCTCACGTGAGTTATCTCCGAGAGCGACAATCGCTTGGCGACTCCTTTGCGCGTGGCAAAGAAGAGCTGGCTCTTCCCCTCGGCGCTTCGCCCGTACATGGAGACGACCGTCTCCCCTTCGTCAAGCGGCACAAGCTTTCCTACGTGTCTGCCCTTGCCAGAGCGAGACTCCGGGATCATGTGGCCGCGCACGGCATACACTCGTCCCGTCGATGTGAACAGGTACACGTCTTTATGGGTGTTTGTCACCGCGAATACCGAGATCTCGTCCTCCTCGCGCAGAGGGGCTCCTCTCCGCCCCTTTCCCCCCCTGGCCTGGGGAACGTACTCGTCTAAACTTCTGCGTCGCAGGAAGCCGTCCTTGGAGAGGGTGACGACTATGTCCTCCTCGGGGATGAGATCCTCTATGGAGACCTCCTCGTAGCTTTCGATTATCTCGGTCCTGCGCGGGCTGTCGAACTTCTTCCGCAGTACGTCGAGCTCGTCCTTAACGACGCCGTCGAGGATCCTCGGTTCGCTGAGAATGCTTCTTAATCGCTCGATGTCCGCTAACAGGGATGCGAGCTCCTGGTCGAGCTTTTCCCGCTCCAGCCCGGTCAGGCGCTGCAGGCGCATCTCAAGTATCGCCTGTGCCTGGAGGTCCGAGAAGCCCAGCGGGCCCGAAAGCCCCGCCTTCGCCTCCTGCGCTGTGCGGGCGGCCCTTATGACGGCGATGACCTGGTCGATTATATCCAGGGCCTTGACCAGCCCCTCGATAATATGGGCACGCGCCAAGGCCTTCTCCAGCCTGAAGTTGGTCCTCCTGCGGACTACGCTGCGCCTGTGCTCCAGGAAATGAGAGAGCATCTCGGCGATCGGCAGCTCCTTCGGACTGTTGTCCACCAGTGCCAGGTTGATGACCCCGAAGGTCGACTGAAGCTGGGTGCGCCTGTAGAGTTGGCGCTTTACCAGCTCGGCGTCGGCGTCCCGCTGAAGGTCAAGCACTATTCGCAGCCCGTCTCGGTCCGACTCGTCCCTGACGTCCGCTATGCCATCTATCAGCTTGTCCTGCACGCAGGAGGCTATGGTCTCGATCAGAGAGCCCTTGTTGACCATGTAGGGGATCTCCGTGATGACGACCGCTGTCCTTCCCCTCTTGCCCTCCTCGACGTGAGTCCTTCCCCGCAGGATTATCTTTCCCCTGCCGGTGCGGTAGGCGTCGACGATGCCGTTTATCCCCAGTATTATCCCGCCCGTCGGAAAGTCGGGGCCGGGCAGTCGCGAGTAGATCTCTCCAAGCTCCGGCTCCCCCTCGCAGTCGATCAGGTACTCAAGGGCGTCAGCCACCTCCAGCAGGTTGTGCGGCGGGATGTTCGTGGCCATTCCTACGGCTATGCCGGAGCTGCCGTTTACCAGCAGGTTGGGTATCATAGACGGAAGCACCAGCGGTTCCTGAAGGGACTCGTCGAAGTTAGGCCCCCATTCGACCGTGTCTTGGTCTATGTCGGCCAGCATCAGCTCGCCCGTCTCGTACAGCTTGGCCTCGGTGTAGCGCATGGCGGCGGGCGGGTCTCCGTCTATGGAGCCGTAGTTGCCCTGCCCGTCGACCAGCGGGTAGCGCATGCTGAAGTCCTGGGCCATCCTTGCCATCGTGTCGTATATCGCCGTGTCGCCGTGGGGATGGTACTTTCCCATGGTCTCTCCGACGACGCGAGCCGACTTTTTGTAGGCGGAGCCCGGCTTCAGCCCCAGCTCCATCATCGAGTACAGGATGCGCCTCTGCACGGGTTTAAGCCCGTCGCGCACATCCGGAAGCGCCCGCCCTACTATGACGCTCATCGCGTAGTCGAGGTAGCTGTTCTTGATTACCTCCACGAGCGGAAGCGGCAATACTTTTCCGGAGAGGGCGTCATGCTTGAGTTCGTCCATCTATTCCTTTGACCTCCAAAACCGACTCATCGGGGGATTTGGCGAGAAAACGCACGGAAACCAGCGCTTATTGTACCACGTAGAAGCGCCCGGTACCGTGCGTTTTGAGTGGGCATGAGCCTCTCTTGCAGGGACTTTCGCCTATATTTCCCTGAACACGGCTCCCTCCGCCCCGGAGGTCACAAATGAGCGATACCGGGCCAGGAAACCGCTGCCCGCCGGAGTCTCCCTCGGATGCCAGTTCTCCCTCCTGCGGGCCAGCTCCTCGTCCGACACGACGAGCCGAAGCGACCGTTCCGGTATGTCTATCTCCACAATATCGCCCTCTTGAACCAGGCCGATCGCTCCACCGGCCGCCGCCTCTGGCGACACGTGCCCGATCGACGCACCGCGGGACGCACCGGAGAACCGGCCATCGGTGATCAGGGCGACGGTCTTGTCCATCCCCATTCCTGCAAGCGCAGAGGTGGGAGTGAGCATCTCGCGCATCCCCGGGCCGCCCTTGGGGCCCTCGTAGCGGATAACCACGACGTCCCCGTGGTTGATCCGGCCGCCCAGGATCGCCTCCGTGACCGACTCTTCGCTGTCGAACACACGGGCCGGGCCGGAGTGCTTCAACATGGACTGGTCGACCGCCGACTGTTTCACCACGCTGCCCTCCGGCGCGATGTTGCCCTTGAGGACCGCGATGCCGCCCTGCTCGTGATACGGGTCGCGCAGCGGCCTGATGACGCCGTCGTCCTGGACGCGGACTCCCTCCAGGTTCTCCGCCACGCTTCTCCCCGTTACGGTGAGAGGGCTGGTGTCGATGAGTCCTCCGTCGGCAAGGCGGGCCATGACGGCTTGGACCCCGCCTGCGGCGTAAAGGTCCTGGATGTGGTGCGTGCCGCCGGGGCTCATACTGCAGAGATGCGGAGTGCGTCGGCCAATCTCGTCGAAACGGTCGAGCGTCAGTGATAGGCCGGCTGCAAGTGCCAGGGCGGGCAGGTGGAGTGCCGTGTTGGTCGAGCCGCCGAGCGCCATGTCGACCGCGACGGCGTTGTCGAAAGCCGTTCGGGTCATTATGTCCCTGGGGCAGAGCCCCTTGTCGAGCAGCGCCATCACGGTCCGTCCGGCCTCCTTGGCCAACCGGTCGCGCGCGGAGTAGACCGCCGGGATCGTCCCGTTTCCCGGCAGGGCGAACCCCAGCGCCTCCATCATGCAGTTCATCGTGTTGGCGGTGAACATCCCCGCGCAGGAGCCACAGGTAGGGCATGCAAGGTCCTCGATCTCGCGAAGCACCTCGTCTGAGATCGTGCCCGCCGCCCTCTTACCCACCGCCTCGAAGACGTTGCTCAGGTCAACGTCCTCCCGGTCCTTGACCCCCGCCAGCATTGGCCCGCCGCTGACCATCACCGCCGGGATGTTTAAAGACAGTGCGGCCATGGCCATGCCCGGGATTATCTTGTCGCAGTTGGTGACCAGCACCAGCGCGTCCAGCGCGTGCGCCCTGGCCATAAGCTCTATCGAATCCATTATCAGCTCTCGGCTTGGGAGGGAGTACTTCATCCCCTCGTGGTTCATGGCTATGCCGTCGCAGACGCCGATCACCGGGAACTCCAGCGGGAGTCCACCGTGGGCGTAGATGGACGACTTGACCGCCTCGGCTATCCTGTTCAGGTGTATGTGCCCGGGGATTATCGAGTTGTAAGCGTTGGCAACGCCAATCCACGGACGGTCTATCTCCCAGTCCGTGTAACCAGACGCCTTCAGCAGCGATCTATGAGGCGCCCTCTCTGCGCCCCTTTTCGCACTGTCGCTTTTCATTGAAACAACCTCCTATCGCCAATTATCGATGAAAGGATTATAGCCCCTCGCGCGACTATTACAAAGCACGAGATCCCCGAACGGCCACTTGATGCTACACTGTGGCATTGAGGAGTGATGCCATATGTCGGATTTTGAAATGCTTGCGGGAAGGATTTCGGACATTCGGACGGAGGAGGACGGGGCGCACGCGTCGGGTATCGAGAAGCGTGTCGTCTTCTCTCCAAATAGACACTGGAGCGACTACGTGGCGCGCCACTTCGCGGTGAGCGAGGGGACTGAGTCCCCGTTCCACAGCCATCCGTGGCCCCACTACATCTTCATACTGTCCGGCAGGTGCGACGCGACCATCGACGGCACCACCTACCCGCTGGAGGGAGGGTGCTGGGCTTTCGTGCCTCCGGGCGTCGAACATTCGCTCCGGAATACAGGAGAAGGTTCGTTCGAGTTCATCTGCATCGTGCCGCCGGAGGGAGACCCGGACGCCGTCAAGTAGCCTCTGAAAAGCGGAGGGCCGGTCGTCCGCCGGCCCTCCTGTAGATCCCTAGGGGAAGTCGACTTTCATAACCCGGAAGAACCACGGGTAGACGGACTTCAGGAAGTACGGGTTCAGCGCGAACATGACGAACAGCCCCATGGCCATCACCACGTGTACCACCGAGATCAGGCCCCTGAACTTCTCCTTCCTGCCCATCGACCCGAGGTAGCCCTCGCACACGAGGAAGGCGGTCGTGTAGTATATCCATCCGCTTGTCTCCGGCTGCAGCATGAATAGCATCGTGCGGATGACGCAGTAGGCCGACCAGATCCCGAGGAAGTAGATGCGGATCCCGGCCATCAGGAGGTTTATGATGAGGGCGATTCCCTTGTGGAACAACCCTCCCTTTTGCTCGATGCCTTCGACCGCGTCAAGGGCGGATTCGATGAAGGGGAGAAGATACCGCACGTAGCCTACGGTGAGTATCCAGCCCCAGAAGAGAAGATAGCTCGTGAATTTAAGATAAGTCAACAACCGTTCATGCCCTCCAAATCTGTTTTTCGGCTTCGGCCCATGCGGTTCAGTCCCGCTCCACTATGGGCTTCGAATAGGACGTCTCCGTGTCCCAGGGGAAGAGGATCCACGTGTCCTGGCTGACCTCAGTGATAAAAGTATCGGCGAAGGGCCTGCCCTCCGGCTTCGCGTAGACGGCGGCGAAGTGCGCCCTGGGGAGCATTTTTCTGACAACCTGCGCGGTCTTTCCCGTGTCCACCAGGTCGTCGATCAACAGCCATCCCTCCCCGTCCCCACGGATCTCCTTGAGTATGGAGAACTCTCCCTGGGTGCGCAGAGTGTAGCTGGACACGCAGACCGTGTCCACGAGCCTTATGTCGAGCTCGCGGGCTATGATCGCGGCTGGTATCAGTCCGCCCCTCGCTATCCCGATGATTCTCTCCCATTTTTGAATGCCCACCAAGCGCCAAGCAAGCGCCTTGCAATCCCTGTGCACCTGCTCCCACGATATGGGGTACATCTTGTTATACGTGTCGCCGGACAAAGTCAAACCCTCCCCCGTGCTTTTCGCTCTTTTTCATGCCCCGCTATTCTAGCACGGGGGGCCTGGTTGCGGAAGCAGGAGCAGACGAGCGAGCGCCGTATAAGACCGGGCGGAATATATCCTATTTTTATAAAGGTGCTGTATAATTCTCTGCGAGGGATGCACCCTCAATATCAGAAACAGGGAGGTAGATGGTATGAAAAGGTTTTCCTGGCTACTCGTGTTCGCGCTCGTTTTCACCCTGTGCGGTGCGGCATACGCTGAGTTCCCGCCGATTCCCGCTGAAGATATCAATCCCGGTTTCGTCTATATCGGCCCCATCGGCGACGGCGGATGGACCTTCATGCACGAGAAGGGACGTCTGGAGATGGAGGAGGAGTACCCCGGTGTCAAGTCGACCTTCGTCGAGTCCATCCCGGAGAGCCATGACTCGGCAAGGATCTTCGAGACCATGGTCCGGAACGGCTCAAAGGTGATATTCGGCACCACCTTCGGCTACATGGACTTCATCCTCGAGGTGGCGAACAAGTACCAAGACGTGATCTTCATGCACTGCTCGGGATACAAGGACGCCCCCAACATGGGGACCTACTTCGGAAGGATGTACCAGGCCCGCTACCTCTCCGGCCTGGTAGCCGGCAGGATGACGAAGAACAACAAGATCGGCTTCGTCGGCGCTCACCCCATTCCCGAGGTCATCAGGGGGATCAACTCCTTCACGCGCGGAGTGCGGAAGGCGAACCCGGACGCGGAGGTCCACGTGATCTGGATCTTCTCGTGGCTCGACCCGGCGAAGGAGAAGGAGGCCGCGAAGGCGCTTATCGACCTTGGCGCGGACGTGCTGGGAATGCACGCCGACACCGGGGCCACCCCGCAGGCCGCCGAGGAGGCCGGCGTCTACGTCGTGGGGTATAATAACGACATGATCGCCTACGCGCCCACAAAGCACCTGACCGCGCCCATCTGGGACTGGGGGATGGTCTACAAGGAGACCATCGGACAGGTCATCGACGGAACCTGGGCGCCCAAGCACATATGGTACGGTCTGAAGGAGGGCATGGTGGACCTCGCCCCCTACGGGCCGGACGTGCCGGACTCGGTGAAGGAGCTGGTCGAGGAGGAGAGGGCCAGGATAATCTCCGGGGAGTGGGACGTCTTCCACGGGCCGGTGAAGGACCAGAACGGCGAGGTTAAAGTACCGGAAGGCTCTGGCATGACGGATGCCGAGATGCTGTCGATGAACTGGTTCGTCGAGGGAGTGAGGGGCGAGCTGCCTCAGTAACCTTGATGACTGCTGAAAGGGGTGCGGTCTCCGCGCCCCTTTTTTTACGATAACAAATGCACTGGGGGTAGGGATATGGGTGCGCCAGATCCTTCTCAACTGCTCGTCCGCATGGAGAAGATCACCAAGCGATTCGCCGGCGTGACGGCCAATCTGGATGTGGACTTCGACGTACGCGCCGGGGAGGTCCACGCCCTCCTCGGGGAGAACGGCGCGGGCAAGTCAACCCTGATGAGCGTGCTGTACGGGCTATACCGGCCGGACAGCGGCAACCTCTTCGTCGACGGGAGGGAGGTCTCCTTCTCATCGCCTCGGGACGCCATCGCGTCGGGCATTGGAATGGTCCACCAGCACTTCATGCTGGTACGAAGCCAGACAGTGTGGGAGAACATGATCCTGGGCCTGGAGGGGCTCTCCACAGTCCTCCCCAAGCGAGCGATCCGCGACAGGATTGACGAGCTGTCTCAGCGATACGGGCTGCTTGTCGACCCTGACGCGAGCGTATGGCAATTGTCGATCGGCGAGCAGCAGCGGGTAGCGATACTCCAGATGCTGTACAGGAGAGCGAAGATACTGATCCTCGACGAACCCACGGCGGTGCTGACCCCCCAGGAGGCCGAGCACCTGTTCGAGACGGTCCGCCAGATGACGTCCGAGGGGCACGGGGTGGTCTTCATATCTCACAAGATGGACGAGGTCATGGGGCTTTCCAACCGTGTCACAATACTGCGAAAGGGGCGTCATGCCGGAACCCTGGACACCTCCTCCACCACCAAGGAGAAGCTGGCGGAGATGATGGTCGGACAGAAGGTGGTCTTTCAGATCGAGAAGAAGCCTGTCCCTCCCGGGAGGCCCGCGGTCGAGTGCCGCGATATTCACGCGCTGAACGATAGAGGCTTGCCCGCGCTGTGCGGCGTGACTCTCACGGTTCGAGAGGGGGAGATTATGGGGGTGGCCGGAGTTGCGGGAAATGGCCAGCTCGCCCTGTGCGAGGCGATCGTCGGTCTGCGCGTCGTGGAATCCGGGAAAGTCCTTATAAACGGCGATGACCTGACCAACTCCTGTCCGAAGCACATCATAGACAGGGGACTGCACTACATTCCGGCGGACAGGAAGGGGACGGGGCTCGTCCCCAACATGAACGTCAGCGAGAACTCGATCCTGAAGAGGTACTGGCACAAGCCGGTGTCGAAGAGGGGCTTCATCGTGTGGAGGGAGGTCTTCTCCTTCGCAAGCAGCCTGGTGTCGCAGTACAACGTCAATACTCCGTCGATCGGGACTCCGGTGCGGAACCTGTCGGGCGGCAACCTTCAGAAACTGATGCTCGGAAGGGAGTTGAGCGACTCGCCGAAGGCGATAATCGCGGCCCATCCTACTTGGGGGCTTGACGTGGCAGCGACGAAGTTCGTCAGGGAGCGGCTTCTTGAGGCGCGCGAGTCGGGTGCGGCGGTGCTGCTGGTCTCCGAGGACCTGGACGAGCTGCTCGCGATGAGCGACCGGCTGGCGGTAATCTTCAAGGGGCGAATCATGGGCGTGATAGATGATCCCGCCGGGACTCCTCTTGAGAGCATCGGCCTTATGATGGCGGGCACGCCTGCCTGCGAAGCCCTTGAAACGGCGAAGGAAGGGGGGAGGCCAGCATGAAACTCTCGCTGAAGGTTGAGCCGCGCCTTGAAGTGCCCAGGCTGCTGGGGTTTGCGATACCGCTTCTCTCTCTGCTCTCGGCCCTCGCGGTCGGAGCGGTCTTCCTCCACTTCATGGGCGTGTCGCCCGCCAAGGCGTACTCCACCATCATCCGGGCCTCGCTGGGGGATGCCTACGGGATAAGCGAGACGATTGTGAAGGCCATACCCCTTACCATGGTCGCCATCGCGGTGATGCTGGCTTTCACCATGCTGATCTGGAACATCGGCTGCGAGGGGCAGATCTTCATGGGAGCGATAGCCGCGGCGGCCGTCGTGCGGTACTGCAATGTAGACAGCCGCCTGCTCATGTTCATCATGCTCTTCGCGGCCTCGGCCCTGGCCGGGGGGCTTTGGGCCGCCATAGCTGGCTTCTTCAGGGCCAAGTGGAACGTAAACGAGATCATCACTACGCTGATGCTCAACTACGTCGCCATAAACTTCTTCAACTACTTCATCTACGGGCCGTGGCGCGACCCGACCAGCCTCGGCTTTCCCATGACGCCTCTTTTTCCTGCCGCGGCAAGGCTTACATGCTACTGCGGTACCAGGGTGCACGCCGGGCTTATACTGGCCCTGCTGCTGCCGGTAGTCTTCTGGGTGATACTGCGATTCACCAGGTGGGGGTACGAGATCCGTGTCATGGGCGAGAGCCCCAAGGCCGCAGGCTTCGCCGGCATGAGCTACGTAAAGAACGTGGTGCTTGTGATGTTCATCTCCGGGGCCATCGCCGGCGTCGCGGGAATGTGCGAGCTATCCGGGCTGCAGGGCCGCCTCCAGGCGGGCTTCTCCGGCGGGTACGGGTACACGGCGATAATCGTCGCGTGGCTTGCACGTCTGCACCCGATCGCCATAATTCTTGTCTCCTTCCTGCTGGGCATCCTGCTTGTGGGCGGAGAGACGCTTCAGATCGTGATGCGCCTTCCCCTGTCGAGCATGCTTGTGCTGCAGGGGCTGATACTCTTTTTCGTCCTTGGCGGGGAGTTCTTCCGCAAGTTCCGCATCAGGCTGGTCCGCCTCGAACACCGAGCGCCCGTGAAGGAGGTTGAGTGACATGGAGATCCTCACGCCAATTCTCACGGCGGCGGTGCGAAGCGGAACACCCATACTGTACGCCACTCTCGGCGAGATTGTCACCGAGAAGGGCGGAATTCTGAACCTCGGGCTCGAGGGGATCATGCTGCTCGGCGCCTACGCGGGCTTCGCGGTATCCTACTCCACCGGCAGCCCGTGGCTCGGAGTAGCGGGGGCATTCTGTATCGGGATGATCCTGGGGCTGGTACACTCGTTCATCTGCGTCACGCTGAAGGGGAACCAGGTGGTGAGCGGCCTCGCCATGACGATGTTCGGCACTGGCGCATCGTCCATCCTGGGCAGGGACTTCATCGGGGTTACGATCGAAGGGTTTGACAGATTATCAGTCCCTCTGCTGTCGGAGATCCCGGTTATCGGGCCTGCCTTTTTCAAGCACGACGCTCTTATCTACTGTTCCTACGCGCTCGTCATCTTCCTCTGCTGGTTCTTCGCCTCCACCAGGCAGGGGCTGTACCTGCGGGCCGTGGGGGACAACCCGAGGGCGGCGGATGCGATGGGCATCTCGGTCGCGAAGACCAGGTACTTCTACACGATGGTCGGTGCCGGGATCGTAGCGGTCGGAGGCGCTCACATGTCGGTGGCCTACACCAAAATGTGGGCGGAGCATATGACAGCCGGACGCGGGTGGATCGCCGTCGCGCTGGTGATCTTCGCGATCTGGCACCCTGCGCGTGCAGCCTTCGGCGCGTATCTCTTCGGCGGGGTCGAGGCCTTCCAGCTCCGGCTGCAGGCCGCCGGGACGACCATCCCCGCCCCGATTCTGATGATGCTGCCGTACCTGATGACTATCGGCGTGCTGCTCTTCATATCCATCAGGAAGGGCAAGGGCATCGTCTACGGCGCCCCGGCCGCGCTGGGACTTCCTTTCTTTAGGGAGGAGAGAGACTGATCAACCAGTGACAACGGCACTGCCGTGCAATAGCCGGGCGACTTCTTCGCATGCCGCCCGGCTTTATTTTTTCCCGAACGGAGGTTTTTATAAAGTGGATTTATTCTTTAAGTGCGTTCCGGCCTCGGGTGCTCTGCTGAACGCCGCGGCGATCATAGTTGGAGGGCTGGCCGGATTGATTTTGCATTCCCGCCTGTCAGACAGGTATGTCGAGATAACATTCCAGGGTCTGGGGCTCTTCACCCTGATGCTGGGCTTCCAGATGGCTTTGAAGACTCAGAGCGCGATCATCATGGTGTTCAGCATAGTGGGCGGTTCGCTCATGGGAGAGTGGATGGACCTGGAGAGTCGGCTAGACGACCTGGCCGAGTGGACAAAGCGCAGGATCCGCTCCAAGAACGAGAGGTTCACGGAGGGTTTCGTCGCGGCCTCTCTTCTCTTCTGCGTCGGATCGATGGCCATTCTCGGGGCGATCGAGGAGGGCACGGGCGGGTTTCCGCAGCTCTATATCACCAAGTCCTTCATGGATCTGATGGCGGCCGCGGCCATGGGCGCATCCTTAGGGGTGGGCGTGGTCTTCTCCGCCCTGCCGGTCCTGCTCTACGAGGGAACCCTCACGCTGTTGGCCGAGGCTGCCCAACGGTTGATGAGCCCGCAGGCGGTCGACGAGATAACGGCGATCGGCGGGCTGATGATGCTGGGGATCGGTTTTGGAATTTTGGGGATCAAGAAGATGAGAGTGGTCAACATGCTTCCCGCTCTCGCGGTAACCTTGCTGCTGACCACTCTTTTCTTATAGCGCAGCTAGCTTGGACGCCATCTGAACGCCGGCTCGGTCACACCGTAGATGGCGTTTTTCTTCTCCTTCAGCAGGGCCCAGATCTGGTCGCCGTAGTCGTAGTGCCACCACTCATCCGGGTAATTGACAAAGCCGGCCTTGCTCATAATGTAGTGCAGGAGCCTTCGGTTGTACATGGCCTCCTCTTCGTCGGCCGTCAACGACTCTTTCTCCTCGAGCTTCTTCTCGAACCACGCTATGCCGGATCTCTCGGAGGTCTCGTCGAAGACCGTCCCCATCGGCAGGAAGATTCCTGTCGAGTCGACTATCGTCAGGTCCACCGCGCCTCCCGTCACGTGAGGAGAGGGGTGCTGCGGGTGCAGCGACGGAGGGGCGACGTACTGGGAGGCGAGGCTCGTGATCTGGGCGTCGTTCAGCAGGGGCATCTTCTCCCTCAGCTCGGAGCGGAACTTCTGAAAGAGGGTCGTCTGGATGCTTCGCGGCCGCCAGGAGTCGAGCAGCACAAAGCGGCACCCCTTCGGAAGCATGTCGGCCGCCTCCAGGAGCCGTTCGAGGACCGAGCGCCTGACGTAGCATTCCGGCACGGCCCGCTCGATCATGTGCAGGTAGTACTGGGGCCTCACGAGGATCTTCTCCGGTACGAGGCTGGCCGGGACCATCTCCTCGCCGCACTCCTCTATCGGGATCGCTCTCACTTCGTCCCATGAGAAGGGCGGTGGCTCGGGTATCGGGATATCCATGAAGGGGTGATTCATCTTCTTATATCTCCTTCCATTTCCGCTTTTAAAGGTTGAGAAGCCGCGGAATAAATACTGTCAGCGAGGGGAACACGATGACCGCCGCCAACACAATCAGGGCCACGCCTATGAAGGGCCAGATGTGGATGAAGACGTCCGAGAGCTTCACCTTTCCCACGGCGGCGACTATGTAGTTGCACGCGCCCATCGGCGGGGTGATCAGGGCGATCGTGACGTTCAGCGTCATGACGACTCCGAAGTGAATGGGATCGATGCCGGCCTTCAAGGCTATCGGCGTGAATATCGGCGTCAGGAGGGCAAGTGTGGAGACCTCCTCCATGAACATCCCGACCGGGAATATTATCGCGCTGAGCACTATCATGAGAAGGGTGGGGCTGTCGTGGAACCCGGCGCCCAGTATGAATGTGGCGAACCTCTGGGGGACCCTCTCCCACTTCAGCAACCATCCAATGACCATCGCCGCCCCCATTATGAGGAAGATGGAGCTGGTCAGGCGGGCTGTCTCGTAGAGCGACTCGCCGATGATCCGCAGGGTGAGCTGCCTCGTGTAGAACACTCCCGCGATAAGGCAGTAGGCTACCGCCAGTGCGCCCGACTCGGTGGGCGTCACTATTCCGCTAACTATCCCCCCTATTATGATCAGGGGGGCGAACAGCGCCACCAAGGACTTTGAGAGTATCTCCTTCCTGTTCTTGCGTATGTACTCGAAATCCGCCACCGGTACCTGGTAGCGGTGCGAGTAGAAGTAGTTCATGACCATGTAGGCCCCTCCCAGCAGCAGACCCGGTAGTATCCCCGCTGCGAACAGACCCCCTATGGAGGTGTTCGTCATCGATGCGTAGATGATCATGAAGATGCTCGGGGGGATTATCGGGCCGATGAGGGAGCTGCCCGCTGTTATCCCCGCGGAGTAGGCGGGCGAGAAGCCGTCCTTCACCATCGCGGGTATGAGGATGGAGCCGAGCGCGGACGCATCCGCCGCCGCAGATCCGTTGACCCCGGCCAGGATTATGCTGGCGACCACGTTCACGTACCCCAGGCCGCCCCTGACGGAGCCGACGATGAGCCTGCTGAAGTCGAGGAGCCTGTCCGTCAGCCCTCCCCTGTTCATCAGGATGCCCGCCAGGATGAAAAAGGGTATCGCCATCAGTGAGAAGACGTCCATTCCGCCGAAGAACTGCTGGCTGACTACGCGCATAAGAGTGATGTCGCCCAGCATCGCGACTCCGACGATGGAGGTCGACAGGAGGGAGATGAACAGCGGTACGCCGAGCACCATCAGGGCGAGGAAGACGAACAGCATCGAAAAGCCCATGGATCTACTCCTTCCCCCGGACGAACCAGGCGATAGTAGTGCCCGCCATCAACAGCAGAAATCCGACCGGCACGGAC
>JAAYLU010000047.1 GCA_012521675.1 Synergistaceae bacterium
ATATATCCCCGGAAGAGGGACAATAATACCATAAAAACGACCGCTCCCCAACACCCGCGCCGGGCGTCTTCGTCAGCGGCCCTGGATCTGTATGGTCGGCTCCCTCTCCCTCAGGGCCTTCTGGCCGATCTGCACTAGTGCCAGTATCGAATCCAGCTCCACCGCGGGGGGAGACGAGGGCTTTGCCTCGACCACCGGGGGCGCCTCCCTGCGCGCCGCGACCTTCCTCCCGGCCGAGCCTCTCCCCGCTTCATCCGCCGGGGGGAGTCCGAGGTCGGCGTCGGTCTCCGCCTCGCGCATCTCGCTCAGCCAGGCGAGGTTGGCCTCGCTGAGGCTCTTTCGGAGTGCGTCGAGGACGGCCTTCTCGTCCGCCGTCACCCACTCGAGCACGTTCTCCTCCGCGACCACTTGGGCGGGAACCGGACCGTAGCTCTGCATCGCCAAGGGCGCGGCGAGCGCGAACAGCATGGCCGTGCCCACCAGCGCCACCCTGAACGCCTTCGCACCCCTCTTAGGGGCGGGCGCGACACGCTCAGCCTCGGCCCGAGCCCAGATCTCGCTGCGCGCGTCCTCAAGCTCGGCCTTGGCGCACTCGACATCCATAAGGGCGCTGCCCCAGGAGCCGGCGGAGCAAGCCTTGGCGCACCTCTCGAGCCACCTGCAGATTCTGACGATCTTCTTATCCATAGCACAAGCCTCCGAAGGAGATAGAGATGAACAAATCGGAAGGCGGCCAGAAGCATGCTGCCTAAGCGAACGACAAAAACGGGAAAGCGTCCGTTTGGTCGCCTGGTTATGTCATCCCGAGCGAAGCGAGGGATCTCGCTTCTCTACCTCTTATCCCCTTTCAGCCCTCGTTTGTGGCCTCCTCGCCCAGCCATCGCCTCAGCTTGGCCAGGGCGTTTCTCCTCAGGCGGTAGACGTGGCTCACGTCGATCCCACGCTCCAGGGCCACCTCCCTGGCGTTCTTGCCGTCGATCAGCAGCGCCCGGACTACGGACTCCTCCCTCTCCGGCAGCCTCTTCATCTCGTCCAGCACCGCCAGCATCGTCTCGAAAACGTCGGGCGAAAAGGGATCCTCGACTACCAGGTACTCGTCGTCCACCGGCACCGGGGCCCTGCTCTCCGACCTCTGCAGGAAGTTGATCATCTGGCCTCTGATCCGATGAAAGGCGTAGGTGGTGAACCTCAGGTGGCGCTCCGGCTCGAACCGGTCGACCGCCCGGATAAGGGCGAGCATCCCCTCCTGGATCAGGTCCTGGTAGGACGACGGTCGCACCGTGAACCGCCTGGCGAGCCAGAAGACGAGAGGCCTGTAGGAGACGATCAGCTCGTCCCTGGCGTCCTCGTCCCCGTCCGAGGAGAAGCGCCGCCACAGCTCCGCCTCCTCGGCCCGCCGGGACGAGTCGTCGTCGGCCCCTCGCTCCTCAATGCCTTTCGATATATCGTCCGGGACCAAATCGCTCCCCCCTCTCGCCCAAGCTATCAAAAGCCCGCGGCCATCCCCTTCCCCGTCTAAAGAGAAAAAGGGATCCCGGGCAGAATGCCCCTGTCGCCATCATCGACGAACGAGTGGACGCAGTCGTTCACAAACAGCAGCGACATCCCGCGCTTTCCGGCCTCCACTCCCGTCACCGAGCAGTTGCCCAGCCTGGTCCTCCAGGCAGCCTCTCCGCTCAGACCCAGCAGCATGTAGAGGGCCGCCCTTATTATACCTCCGTGGCAGACCACCGCTACCCTGCCGTCAGCCTCGAAAGCCTCGTCCAGCACCGGTGCCAGCCTCTCTCTTATCGCCTCGAAGGTCTCCCCGCCCGGCGGGACGCACTCGAACGGGTTTCGTCGCCACCTGACGACATAATCAGGGTCCGCCGACTTCACCTCGGGCAGCGTCATCCCCTCCCACTCCCCGAAGCATATCTCCACCAGCCCGTCGCGGGGCTCGATCGTGCCGTCGCATGCCTCCGAGATGATCCTCGCCGTCTCCATCGCGCGCGACAGCGTGCTTGAATACAGTCTGAGGCCGCGCCACCCCGCCATCCTCGCCGCCAAACTCTCGGCCTGCGAGCGCCCCGCTTCGTCCAGGGGGACGTCCGTCCTGCCCTGGAAGCGCATTGCCTCGTTCCAGGCCGTCCTGCCGTGCCTTATAAAAAAAACCCGACGCCTTGCCAAACGCGCCACTCTCCGTTCATGGACACTCTTTTTGGTCAATGATATCATACCCGGGCCGGATCGGATGAGAGGAGGCCGGGAGATGTACCGATACTACGCGATAGATCACGAGGACCCGAACGAGGACGAGATCGTCAGCCTGCTTGACGCGAGCGGTGTCCGCTGCGTCCGCCTTCCGTGGACCGAGGAGTATCGGGACATCGTGACCCACCAGCAGGCCCTGATGAAGGGCATCGTCCCAGTCGTCATCGACAGGTACGGCGAGGACGAGGACGTGGAGACAAGCACGCCCAGCCTGATGGAGGAGCTCGCCTCCCCCCTGACGGTGATGGGCCAGGTGGAGTACTTCTACCACAACCCGGTCTACCCCTACTGGAGGTCGCAGGAGGAGTTCGACCGGCTCTACCGGCTGCTCTTCCCGTCCGACGGAACCTACGACTGCTTCTGCTGGTCGGACGACTGGTGCGACTTCTTCGACGCCGGGCGGGAGTGGTTCGGTACGGGCTGCTGGAGCGTCTACGACAGGAGGCGAAGGCTGTTCACCCTCTTCTTCGTCTCGGAGACCGACTAGCGACGTTGACATTTGCGCCGGCGGAGTGTACTATACTCCGCGTGATCGATTTGGAAAGGGATTATGCTATGAACGAAGCGAGAGTCATATCCAAGATTGAAATCCGTTACGGCATGATGATGCGTGGCGACCCTCCGGAGGCGTAGGGGCGCTTGCTGCCTTGTGCGTTTCTGACGAGGGTCTTCGAGGAAATTTCGAAGGCCCTCGTTTTTTTATCTTATTTCACGAGGAGGAAATAGAATGGCATTCAAGGAGTTCTGCATCTCTCAGCCCGTCTTCGAGGAGATCAACCAGTACCTCGGGGACCCGAAGAATCCGGCGCTAGGCGCCCTCAGGAGAGTCGTCGCCAAGTACGGCACAGTGTCGGAGATCAACGAGCAGGCGCGCGAGGCCGGCAGGGTTGAGTCACTCGTCAAGAAGCTGGAGCGGATCAACTCCCCCTTCGTAAAGGACCTGGAGTGGATTGCGACCCTTCGCGACGAGGGCAAGTTTATCTCCCTGTCCGAGTACCGAGCCAAGGTCTGCCCGGAGCGCCCCGCCTGGGACTACGACTTCTCCAAGGCCCCGACGCTGGAGATCAGCGCGCTTCAGTACTTCCCCTGGCTGCTAGCGGAGGTGAAACAGTCGATCGACAAGGGCGAGATCCTTCCCGGGCGGTTCATCAGGGTGCGCAAGATGAAGGAGCAGGAGGCGGACAACGGCGACCTCCCGGCAGTGCGCGCCGCGACGAAGATCCTGGGTTCGACCTGCGTGGAGACTCTTGACACGAAGGGAGTCGACGGCTCCAACGTCCACCTCGGCGGGCCCGAGACGATCACCGGCTACTTCGGCGGCATCGGCCAGCCGAACAACCACCCGCTGCAGTGGGTCGACGAGGTGCTCTACTACTACACCAACTACGGCATCGACGAGGTGCTGAACATCAACCCCGGCACAGTACTGCTCGGCTACCTGCTCTACCGCCTTGGGGTCGACGTGCGCTTCAAGATCTCCGTCTTCATGGGCAACGACAACCCGTACGCAGTCCTGTGGACACTGCTTGCGGCACGCATGTTCGCGCGAGAGGACGGCAGCACTCCTCTTGCCGGCTTCAACCTGTCGAACTCGATCGACGACGAGCACATAGCCCAGTCCGCCGCCATCCGCAGGGAGCTTGGGCTGGACGACCAGGTTAGGATCGAGCACCACATCACCGAGACCTGGAAGAGCATCGTCCGCCAGCCGTACAACCGCAGGGACGGCCTGCTGGAGCTGGTCAAGACCGTGCCCAACATCTCGGCGAAGCACGAGGGCGGCAATCCGGAGGAGGAGCGGGAGCTTGCGCGCCCCTCCGACCTGCTTGACTACTTCCGCGAGAAGAAGGAGATAGAGGCCTCCGGCGAGATGGAGGCCCTGATGCTGAACTACCTGTCCAAGCACAAGGCAGTCAACAGCACGGCCGAGGCCTTGACGAAAGCAGGCCTGTCGTTCGTGGCCGCGGGAGCGCACAGGCTGTAGGGGAGATAAAAGAAGTCCCGGCGCTTTTGCCGGGACTTCTTGTTTTACCGGAGTTCCAGATACAGCTCCTTGCCGAGCCCCTTGGCGACCTTGGAAAGCAACGCTTGCCCTAGCTCCCCCGGAGGAGTCTTGTTAGTCTTCTTGACAGAGGCATTCGTCAATACGAGGGTCAATACGAGGAAGTTTGGCTGAATCCACACCTTGAAAATACGAAAAACCACTCTGGACTGTTCATAGAACAGTATTAACCTCAATTCCCGTTCATTTTATAACGAGGCATGCAGGTCGATCCCGAACGCCGCCAGGATTTCCCTCTGAACCTTAGTCGCCTCGACAAGGCGGTTCTTGTACTTCCCCGTATAGTGGACGGTCGTCAGAGGCTCCAGTTCAAGCAGTAAGGACTGCGGCGTGTATTTGCTCGACTGCAGGATCGGAGGTTTTTCTTCGTGCGCGTTCGCCACAGCCACAGCGACGAACTTCATGTCCTCCTTGTCAAAGCTTGCCAGATCGACGCTTGCGGGGTGAACTCATCGTAAGAATCACCAATGCAAAAAGCTATCCCGGAAAACCACTTAAATAGCGAGTTTCCGGGATAGCTTTATTTACTCCATTCGGTAGAAGGTGGCGGGCTGAAAAGCCCGTAAAACCAAAGATTTTCCTTCTATCGGGCTTATTGTGGTCAACATTGTGGTCAAGTTTTATCCCGACTCAAGCATCAACCTGGTGCTCTGTCTCAAGGTTAATCTGCTTTCATACAAAGCAGAAAGCGCCTCGACTTAACGAAACGCTTTCAGGAACTCCTTCTACGCACGGCAGATGAGCTAATAGAATTATAGTCATCTCAGGAACGCTTGTCAACAGGTTTTCCGGAAAAATTCTCGAGCACGCGTTTCTCCGGCCATAATTTGGATAAGCCACACGGCTTCACCCATCGCTATTATATGCGAAACATCAGCGAAAAATCCATCACTTTATTTTTGACGTCGAGTTTGTGTACTGCTGATTCTTCTTGCGCAAAGTATGGTCTTGCTCAAGATAAAACGCCGTGACGAGCAGGAAAAATGTGTTTCTCCTCTCCAGCACAACCATAAACCGTTCTTCCTCTAAAAGCAGATGGACGCGATTCCCGTTCCACTTCGGTTGCTTGTCCTCTTCCCAGACTTTTACGCCTTGGCAGTCGACACACTCAGTTGTGTCACAGTTATATTCTTCAATAAAGCTTCGAATCCAGCGTATACGTTCACAGCGACGCATATCCGGAACACGTTCACAGTCTTTAAAATAGTCCCGCGAAGTGACGTAAAAGAAAGCTTGCTCCTTATCGCCTTCCTTCGGATGTTTGCGGATATTCACCGGCTTATTTTCAAAACACGGCTTCGTGGCGATAAAATCATTCTTGAATATCTCGTATAGCACGGCTTCATATCTACCCCAATCCCATAGTCATTAAACTCTTCAAGGCGGGGCAACCAGCAATTATTCTTCATTCGTACCTACCTCGATTCCCACATAAAGAGATTAAACTTTTCTTCACGCAGGAGAGTGCTTTTTTGTAATGTTAATCTGGAGCGCTTTTTGATAAGCTCAATTATAGCTAGCTTTGCAGCGCTTTTTTCATGCCCGTCCTCAAATACGCGGTTGGCGTAACCAAGCGCACCGATAAGAATGTCGACAATCTGCATGATTTCAACTTCATTGGAGCGTATTGGCTGTAAGCGCTGAACGATTTTTTGCTGAAAATCGTAGTTTGCGTTACTCAACACCTCTCGCAGTTTTTGAGCCTTGCGGTTTGAGCGCGTATCTTTGATATCGATATAAATTTCGAAGAGGTCTTCCTGCGTCAATATTTGCTTGAGCATCTCAAAATACATCTTGTAGTACCAGTCATCGTGAGTCTGGTTAAAACGCTCATGGTCTAAGCTTCCCTTGTCCGGGATAATCACGGCACGAAGGCGCAACCGCTCGTCATCAAAAAAATAGTTAACGAGGTCGGAGTATAATTGCACGTTCGAAGGGCTGATTTTAATCCATTTCAGTTCGGAGGCTAGCGATATACTATTACGCTTCTTGATTTCACGGACACGCGCATTTATCTCACGCACCTCGAAACGAGGACACCAAACTGCTCCCAGCACCATGACATTGATGCCGTCGTGTTCCAGATGGCAGCTCTCGTCACAGTAGATATTGAAGTTGGACATTTGCATAGACCTCCATTGGTTCTAATTGCACTTTATATATAGCTATATGGCTTTTCGGGCAGGTGTGCGTGCCTACACCAGCCCTAAACAGGGACTCCTGAACAAGTCAGGCACAGTTCTCCAGGACGGAACGCCCGGACCAAAAGGGGCCGGGTGGGGGCTCTCTCTGATCTGCCCCACCGTCTCCTCGTCGGTGAGATTGAGACTGGCCAGCACCAGGAGGGCTCCCAGAGCCACACGAAAGGGGAGAGCGGGGTTTCCGGTAGAGCCAAAGTGGTTTTTGTAGCCTGAAAGGACTTCGAGCTCCTCCCAAGGTCTGAAGACGCTTCGTCTCCTTCTCGGAGATGAACCTGTGGATTTGGGGTTTGGCTTATGACTTTTGAGTCTCTTCAAAGTCGGTGGAATAGCACATGTCGCTCTCCTGCT
Organism: Synergistaceae bacterium; assembly: GCA_012521675.1. Lineage (NCBI taxonomy): Bacteria > Thermotogati > Synergistota > Synergistia > Synergistales > Synergistaceae > Synergistaceae bacterium. The sequence continues at coordinate 6,865 of JAAYLU010000047.1, forward strand.
CATAGTAGTAGGAGCAGTCGGTTGAATATCTCTTGCCGTCCGTTGCCGTCAGCTTCAGTTGGGTAGTGCGACTAACCAACTGAGATCCCTCTTTACTCAGCTTCCTTTAGGTATTTCCAGTAGTTTCGATTCTTCGTATAATCGCTTTCGTCACGCAGCACACCGACGATATCGTGTACCGAAAACCACCATTTGGCGTTTTCGTCGTCCCAGACGGCGCGGACCTCGCGGTCATCGAAAAACCTGATGGATATTTTACTCATCTGAAACCGCCTCGCAAGCTCTCCGCGCTATCAGGGCTACCCTATCGCGTCGAACACCATCTTTACGGCGCTTACGACAACTACGAACGCCAGCACGTAGCGCACCCACTTGTTCCCCTTCATCACGGTGAAACGAGCGCCGAGCACCGCGCCCATCATGCTGCCCACCGCCAGCACCAGCCCCACGGGGATGTTCACCAGACCGTTCATGAAGAAGATAACCAGGCTTATCGTGGTGTAGCAACCGATGATTATCGTCTTGACCGCGTTTCCGCTGACCAGGTCCATTCCTGCGGCGACCACCAGCGCCCACGAGAGGAAGAAGCCGACGCCGGCCTGGATGAATCCGCCGTAGATCCCGACCGCGAAGAATACCACGTACACGGCCCACCTCGGCCAGTTCCTCTCCTCGACCTCCTCCCACATCCTCGGCTTGAATACCAGCAGCAGAGCCATCAGAGAGATCAGCCCCGCGATCACGAGGTTCAGCATCTTCTTGTCCACCTGCACCACGATGAACGTCCCGACCAGCGCGCCGACGGTTGCAGCGGCAGCCAGAGGAAGCGCCCTGCCGAACGAGAGGGCCCCCTGCCTCTTGAAGCTCGCCGCGCCGGAGGCGCTCTGCAGCAGTATGGCGATGCGGTTGGTCCCGTTCGCCACCGCAAGGTCCATCCCCAGGAACGTCAGCGCCGGGAGCACGAGCAACGACCCCCCTCCGGCGACTGTGTTGAGAAACCCCTGCAAAACTCCTACGACGACGATGCCGGTCCAGTGGTACCAAGCCAGATCCATAAGCCTCACTACTTTCTCGTGTGTTTTGGTGGTCGTTCGGGACGACAGGGAGCGGTCACCTCGGACCTCCACGTGGAGCAGTATCCACTGGCGCAATGATAGCACACGGATGGAAAGAGAGGGAGGAGGATTCCTCGTCGACAAGGCCAGTGCCTACCCCGAGATCCCCCTCGTCCGATGTCGGGTCGCTTATTCGCACTCCTCTTGGCACCTTCCCTGAAAGCCGCACGGGCTTACGGAACGACGATTCACCCTCCTGCGGGGTAGTCGGGACGTGGAACGGGCACGGGATCAGGTTCCGGGTCTGGCTCGGGATCGGGCTTCGGCACTGGCACCGGCCCAGGCCCAGGCTCAGGCTCCGGTTCAGGCTCGGGATCGGGCTCAGGCTCCGGATCGGGCTCGGGATCGGGGTCCGGCTCGGGGTCCGGGGG
>JAAYLU010000048.1 GCA_012521675.1 Synergistaceae bacterium
CTCGCCGTCCTTGTTTATCAGGGCGACGCCGCCCGTAGGGGTGTTGTTCGCAAAGGTGCAGTTAACCGCCGAGATGGCGCCGTTGTTGTTGTAGACAGCGCCGGATGAAAGGTTGCCCGAGAAGGTGCAGTTGACCAGCTCCAGGTCGCCTTGGTTGCGCACCGCGCTTCCCTCCGCGGAGGCTTTATTGTTGCTGAACTCGCACCTCTCGCAGCGGACTGTCGCCTGCGCCAGGACGACCAGCGCGCCTCCCGCGCCCCCGCTCTCGCTATCGCTGATGAATGAGCAGTCCAGAAGTGCAGCGCTCCCCTCCTGGATGAAAAAGCCTCGTCCCTCAGTGGCCGTGTTGCCGTCGAAGACGCAGTTCACGAACCTCGGCGATCCCTTTTTACAGAACACGGCGCCGCCCTTCCTCGCCTTGTTATTCAGGAATAGGCAGTTCGAGACGGTCGGGGCGCCGTCCTCGATGTAGACGCCGCCGCCGCTGTTATACGATGGCGGGTGGTTTCTGGCGTCTCCGTTCATGACACGCACTCCGTCGAGCACCGTGGTCTCGTCGGCGTCCTCGGCTATGGTCACCGCGTTGCAGGAGAGTTCGTTGCCGCTGAGGACCGTCACGTGAGCGGAGGGGTCGCGCTCGTCCCTGCTGGACTCATCGCCCTTGAACCCTCCGTAGATCGACACACCCTTGCGGAGGCGAAATGTCGAAGGGCCGCCCCCGCTTCTTCTGATGTTGTAAACGCCGCCTGCCAGCCAGAATTCTACATCCTTTACGCTTTCGTCCGATAACCGGGCGAGCAGCTCGTCCCTGTTGAGCGCCCTCTCCCAGGAAGACCCGTCCCTTGGGGATACCTTGCCGCCGGCCTTGGTCACCCGTATCGCTGTCGCCGCCTCGGAGCCCGCGGCCGTACACACAAAAAAAAGCGCCGCCAGCAGAAAGGCCAGGCGACGATTACGAAGGCGCAAGCTAAAACCCCCTTTTACGATGAAATTCTACGACGAGTCACGGCAAGGCGAGCCAACGCCTGACATGATTATAGCAGCGGCAAGGTTTTTTTCAAAACCCGGTGGGCGGCTCTTTGGGAACGACCGGATATTGTCTTCCCGCACGACCAACGGGAGGAGGGACCTCGGTTTTTTCAGCCATTAACCCGAGATCCTTCCTCCGCTTCGCTCCTTCAGGATGACACAACCCTTGGCGGTCGTCAGGATGACGATACCTCGTCGTCCCCCACCGCCCCGCGACATCGCCTGCTGATTGACTTTCCCGCGGCCGAGCAATATTATTACTCGCAGAACCAAAATACCCGTCTGCGAGGTCCGCCATGAGCATATCAAAGTCTGTATTCATCCCGGAGACCGCTGTCATCGGTCATAACGTTGTGATCGAGGACGGAGTCGAGATCGGCCCCGGCGTCGAGATCGGGCACAATGCGGTCGTCAGGAGCGGCGTCCTCATCGGCGAGGGCTCGAAGATCCTCGACGGCGTGGTGCTCGGCAAGCTGCCGGCGAAGGCGTCCCTGTCGGCCACCACGGGCGAGGCGCGCGAACTGCCTCCGCTCGTCATCGGGCGAGGCGTCACCATAGGCGCGAACTGCGTCGTCTATCGGGGGGCCGTCCTCGGCGACGGAGTGTTCGTCGGCGACCTCGCGTCCATACGAGAGGACGTGACCGTCGGCGAGCTCACGATAATCGGCCGCGGCGCGACCATCGAGAACAAAACCGCCATCGGGCGAAGGTGCAAGATCGAGACGGAGGTCTACATAACCGCCATGTCTGCGATTGAGGACTACTGCTTCATCGCCCCGTGCGTCGCCTTCACCAACGACAACTACCTCGGGCGCACGGAGGAGCGCAAAAAGCACTTTGGCGGCCCTACCCTGAGGCGAGGCGCGCGCATAGGCGCCAATGCCACACTGCTCCCCGGCGTGACGATCGGCGAGGACGCCCTCGTCGCAGCGGGGAGCCTGGTGACGAAGGACGTGCCTCCGCGGATGATCGTGCTCGGAGTGCCCGCGCGAGTCCTGCGGCCCGTGCCGGAAGAGCAGCTGATAGAGAATCAAGTATTCTTCAAAGGATAGAGGGTGCCAAAATGAACCTTATGGAGAAGATCGCCACCAAGAGGGCGGTAGTGGGAGTGGTCGGGCTCGGCTACGTGGGCCTTCCCCTCGCGGTGGAGAAGGCACGGGCGGGCTTCACCGTCATCGGCTTCGACGTGCAGGAGGAGAAGTGCGCCAAGGTCAACCGGGGGGAGAACTACATCGGCGACGTGGTGCCGGAGGAGCTCGCGCGGCTGGTGGAGAACGGACATCTCTCCGCGACGGCAGACTTCTCGCGCCTTAACGAGTGCGATGTGATCGCGATATGCGTCCCCACACCGCTCGACCGCTACAAGCAGCCGAACATGACCTACGTCGAGTCATCGGCGCGCACGATCGCCGAGCATGCTCGCCCCGGAATGCTAGTGGTGCTTGAGTCCACCACCTGGCCCGGCACCACGGAGAGCATCCTCAAGCCCGTGTTCGAGAAACGCGGCTTCGCCATCGGGCGAGACCTGCACCTCGCCTTCTCCCCCGAGCGAGTGGACCCCGGCAACCTGCTATACAAGACCAAGAACACCCCAAAGGTCGTCGGCGGCTGCACCCCCGCGTGCACCGAGGCCGCCCGAGCCCTGTACGAGGCGGTGCTGGAGGCTCCGGTGTTTACCGTCTCCTCCCCCAAGGAGGCGGAGATGACCAAAATCCTGGAGAACACCTTCCGCATCGTCAACTGCGCCCTCGCCAACGAGATGGCCGTCATCTGCCACAAGATGGGCGTCAACGTCTGGGAGGTGATAGCCGCGGCCGCGACCAAGCCCTTCGGCTTCGTCCCCTTCTACCCCGGCCCCGGAGTGGGCGGCCACTGCATCCCCATCGACCCCTACTTCCTGACGTGGAAGGCCCGCGCCCACGACTACCACACCCGACTGATCGAGATGGCCGGCGACATCAACGACGAGATGCCCGCCTACGTCGTCTCGCGCCTGCAGGATCTGCTCAACGACAGGTGCAAGCCGATGAAGGGCAGCCGAGTGTTGCTGCTGGGCATAGCCTACAAGGGCGACATAGACGACCTGCGCGAGTCCCCCGCCCTCAAGGTGTGGGACGAGCTGGAGCGAAAGGGCGCGACCGTGCACTTCTTCGACCCGTACATCCCGAAGGCGACCCGCCCGGACGGAGTGAAGCTCTCGATAGAGCCGACCGCCGAGCTGTTGGCCTCATTCGATGCGGCGGTGGTGACGGCAGCCCACAGAAAGGGCGTGGACTACGCTCTGGTGGCGGACAACGTACCCTTGATCCTGGACACGAAGAACATCTACGCCGGGGAGAAGAGGGAGAATGTGGTGCTGCTGTAGTTGGAGTCCGCAAATTCAAAGGAGCTGTAAGCCTGGGGTCTGTAATCCCGAGAAAGCGCAGGCCCGGTTCTGTCATCCCGAGGCAGGTTCATCGCCGAGGGATCTCGATTCTAACGCACGTTCAACCCTGAGATCCCTCCCCTCCCCTCGTCGCTACGCTTCTCGGGATAGCGAACGACTAGGCTCGCTGCGCTGCGCCTGTCGCCTGCTTACGTCGCTGTGCTCCTCGGGATAGCGATCGACACGAACGGTAAAAGCGTCCGTTCGGTCGCCTGCTTACCTCCTGCTGGTCGTCGGGATGACAGCAGAGACAGCTCTGGAAGACAGCAAGGGCTGGTCGTCAGGACGACAATACACAAGGAGTTATATCAATGAAAACAATCATCTCCCTCGTGGGCGCGCGCCCGCAGTTCGTCAAGGAGGCCGTCGTGGGCGCCGAGGCCCGCCGCCGCGGCGCGTGGAGGCACGTCCTCGTCCATTCCGGCCAGCACTACGACGCCAACATGTCCGACATCTTCTTCGCCGAGCTGGAGATGAAGCAGCCCGATCACTTCCTCGGAGTCGGCTCCGGCACCCACGGGGTCCAGACCGCCGACGTCCTGGCGAAGTTCGAGGCCCTGCTCATGCGGGCGAAGCCCGACACAGTCCTCGTCTACGGCGACACCAACACCACTCTCGCCGGGGCGCTCGCCGCCGTCAAGCTAAAAATCCCGGTCGCCCACGTCGAGGCCGGAATCCGCCAGCATCCCAAAGACATGCCCGAGGAGATAAACCGCGTGCTCACCGACCGCATCTCCGCGCGCCTGTTCTGCTGCTCCGAGCTCGCAGCGCGCAACCTCGCCGACGAGGGCATGACTACCGGCGTCACGGTGCCCGGCGACGTTATGTACGATCTCTACCTAAAGATGGCACCCCGCCTGGACCCGGACGAGGCCCGAACCCGCCTAGGCCTCGACGAAGGCGGCTACATCGTCGCCACCATCCACCGCGACTTCAACACCGACGATCCGAAAACCCTCGCCGGAATCCTCGACGGCCTGAACCGCGCGCACAGGGAGAGCGGCCTTGAAGTCCTGCTCCCCCTTCACCCGCGCACCAGCAAGCGCGTCGCCGAGTTCGGCCTGGAGGAGGGCCTGACGAATCTCCGCGTAGTCGAGCCCATCGGCTATCTTGACCTGATGTCGCTGACACAGCACTGCGCCGCAGTGGTCACCGACAGCGGCGGATACCAGAAGGAGGCCTACTACGCTGGAAAACGCGCCGTCGTGCTGATGCCCGACACCGGCTGGCGCGAACTGACCGACGCCGGGTGGAACCTCCTATGCCCCCCGGACGCCGAACGCATCGCACGCGCGGTCGCAGAGGCACTCGCCCCGGCTCCCCGCCCCGAAAACATATACGGCGCAGGCGACGCGGGAGAGCGCATAGTCGAGAGCTTGGCGGAGTGACCGGTAGAGTCGGCGGCCAGGGACGTGCCGCATAAGCGACGGAGGGACCTAGATTTTATGGAGAAAACATAACCAGTTGCATTTCGCGCATTAATCCCGTGCGCCGAAATATTTTCGGAACCACTGGACATGCTTTGTTATCTTGGGCGAACCAAAAAATATAGCCAACTCCCCCAATAAGACGAAATCAAGGCCCGCCGCTTCATCCTCGTCAATTCTCAGGTCTTCGAAAAAGAAATCCTTCCAAAGGGAGTAGTTGGGCGGGGTGTATCTGGTTGTGTACAGCAGATCAAGAAGCGCCTTCTCCCTGGCCGCTATTATGTAGCCGGGAGGGCCGGTCACCCTGTTCGTTCCCCTGAAGACAAGGTTGGCAGGAAGCCTCTGCCAATGGATGCCCCCGTAAGGGGTGTCCAGACTGCTGCTCCTCCTTGAGCTTACAGCCGTCACAGAGACCACGGCATCTGGAATCAGCCCCGCCTCGAACAGCACAAGGCTGCCTGAAACCGCCGCCGGCCCGTTGATATTGCAGGCAAGATAGCGCAGCGAGGGCTCTCTCTTTCGCAGAAGAGGGCCAAGGCAGTACCAGTTCTTCTTCAGCCTTTCTATGTACCCAGCTGAGATCAGCCCCTCGATCTTCTGCCAGATATTTACATACCCGGCCTCCCTAAGCCTGTTTTGAAGCACCCATCCGGGAATCTCGGGCTCCAGGCCTGCCAGCAGCTCCAAATCCGTCATTTTATCGTCATCTTCTCCATGGTTTCGTTTTTAAACGCGTAACATCTGTTTTCTAGATTTTACACTACATAAAAAGGAAATGCCATGAGACAAAACGACGAAACTCACGAACGATGTTTCTCCACCCCGTTTTTCGAAAGAATAAACCTGCGGGCGGCGTCAACAACCTTCTCCTTTTGCAGTAGGAACAACTCGGAGCTCCAGGCGGCCAAAGCGCTCTTTTCAAGGCTGTCCGTCATAAATACAGTGACATCCCGCAGTACCTCTTTGACGTCTACCGTCGCCGCTCTTTTTTCATATAGTTCACCCAGCAGCTCGGGGCTTAGCTGTTCATCGGAAGCAAGAGTACCCTTTGCCTTCAGCCGTTTTTCAAGCCAGTGCAGGTTGAGTTCAGTTCCCTTTCGCAGATACCACAATAAATCGTACCAGTCCCGGCCTTTGACGCGCTTGGCGCCCCACTGGCGGTGTATTATGGCATCCATTTTGCCTGCGAAACTGGAGGACAAGCGGCATATCCGGACGGGATACTGAAATGGAAACGAGCCGTACAATGTCTCGGTCTCCGGCGCAAGGGCGAATTGTGTTTTCTCGGTGTCAATCTTCACCCTTAAACTTTCCGACCTGCTGATCGGCAGGACAATGCTTCCTGCGGCAATATCCCCCGCCCGGCTCTTCACATTGAATTTTACTTGCCCAATTCCAAGCTCCTCAAAAAAGCGGGAAAGAGATTCTCTGTAAGGTAAAAGAGCGAAATCGAGAGCAGCCGAAACCACTGTGAAGTCAAGATCCTCTGAAAACCTTGGCAGGTCGTGAAATATGCGCAGGGATGTACCTCCGAACATCGCGGCATGCCTAAAAAAATCAGTCCGCAACGAGAGTCCCATCAATATGAGATTCTGGAATTTTTCCAGCGCAATGAACTTCTCGCCTGCTGCCATGTGATTTTTTAGCTCTTCAAAAATTGTACTCACCTGCCAGTCGCAAAGCAAAGAACAGATGCGCGCATCGCGCCCGCCCAGCTTTATCATAAACACCGGTGCACCTATTATAATGGATACTGATGTTGCGCAAGGGATCCACGAGACTGATAACGCTGCGATACTTGTCGTCCCGAACGAGCGGAGCGAGGAGGGACCTGCTCTTGTCATCCCGAGGCAGGTTTATCGCCGAGGGATCTGGTTTTGCGGTTATGCAGGATCGAGATCCCTCCTCCCGTTGGTCGTCGGGATGACAGCAGGGGCCGGTCATCCCCGACGAACGTGGCCATACTTGTCGTCCCGAACGGCGCGCAGCCATTCCCGTCGTCCCGAACGGCGCGCAGCGCCGGAGGGACCTCGCCCCCGTCATCCCGAGGCAGGTTCATCGCCGGAGGGACCTCGCC
>JAAYLU010000049.1 GCA_012521675.1 Synergistaceae bacterium
CCGAGTTTACCGATCACGCCGATATCCTGAGGCTGGGCACGAGGGATTTCTTCTTCGACAGGGAGAGCACGGCCCGTCTCTGTCGCCTTAAGGGAGCCAAGATGTCCGAGCGCGAACTCGACAGGGTGCAGAGCGTTACGGAGGGCTGGGTATCGGCTATTCTGCTTCAGGCCTCCGTCCACAAGGAGACCGGCGCTCTGGCGGATGTGCGCGACATGGACTCGCTGGTCTCAACCGCTGTGTGGAACAGGCTCGACGAATCGGAGAGAGAGCTGCTTGCGTCTCTGACGCTGCTCGAATCCTTCACAATCGACCAGGCGACCCTCATAAGCGGTGAACCCGAGCTCCACGAAGGGCTTAAGAGGCTGATAAGCGACGGATTTTTCATTCAGTATGTGTCGGACAAGGGCGTCTTCTCAATTCACGCAGTTTTAGGCGGCTACCTCGAACAGCGCTTTCAGAATCGCCCCCGTGATTTCATAGCAGTGATGAAACGCAGAGCAGGCGAGGCGTGCGCCTGGGCAGGCGACTACCTGAAGGCAGCGGAGCTTTATTCGGACTCCGGCGATTACGAGAAGGCCCTCTTGCTGCCCCTCACCAGCCGATATCTCAACGATCAGAAGGAGAGGGACATGGTTCTCGTCCTCGAGAAGGTATTCCGGGGCTGTCCCGAGGAGACCCTGCTCAGGCATCCGTTCGCACTGCTAACGTTTGCGTTTCAGTTTATGAAGACGGGCAACGCCTTTTTGTTTTCACGGTCGCTATCGCTGCTCGCTGTTGTTCTATCGTCTTCGGCATCCGTAATGACCGGGGCGGAGATGTCGAGGCTGCGAGGGGAGTTCGCCCTGTTGCGATCGTTCACCGAGTTCAACGATATCCGGGGGATGAGCGAGCAGCACCAAGAGGCCGCCCGTTTTCTGCGCACCGCGGATGACTGCGGAGAGTCGAGAACCGTCGTATTCGGCACCACGCCGTGGACTTTCGGCGTGTCATCGGTGCTATGTCTATATTGGCGAAGAAGCGGAAAACTGGATAGCGAGATCGAGCAGATGGACGATTGTCTTCCGGTGTATCTAAAGCTGTCCGGCGGACACGGATGCGGGGCGAATCACGCGATGCGCGCCGAGGCGCATCTTATGCGCGGCGAGGAGGATATGGCCGAGGGCGAGGCGCTAAAGGCCCTCCATTCGGCGAGGAATTCGGACCAGACAAGCATCGCGCTCTGCGCCGAGCTTCTCCTCGCACGCCTGAAGCTGCTGAGAGGCGACGGGGCGGCCTACCGCACGGCTTTGGAGAACATAAAGAAATACAGGCGAGGTACCGAGAGGTCCATCATCCGCATGATCGACCTTTGCACAGCGACCCTTGGGCTTTTGTCGGGAGGCGACGATCTTCCGGAATGGCTGATGGACGCGGACGGGATAAGAAAGGTGCTCTACGTACAGGGGCAACCTTGCGGCCTGATTATCTACGCAAAGGCGCTGTTTTTGAACAAACGCTACCCCGAGCTGTACGGGCTTACCGAGTCGATGATGGAGTCGCAGGGGGCGGCACGCTTTCTGATGCCGGTCCTCTATCGCAGAATCCTCTTCGCGGCGGCAAAAGCAGAAGAGGACAAAAAAGAGGAGGCCCTGGAATACCTCAGGAGGGCTCTCGATATCGCGCTGCCCGACCGCGTTTACCTGCCCTTTGCGGAATTTGGCGCCACGCTTCTGCCGCTTCTTGAAAAGGCGGGGGCCTTATACGAGAAGGGAGAAATTTCAAGGTTGACAGCCCTTTGCCGTAAGTTCGAGAAGGGCGCGACAGCGGTGAAAACCTACATGGAACCGCAGAGAAAGGGGTTGACTCCGAGAGAAAGAGAGATAGCGCTTCTGGCAAAAGAGGGGTTGAAAACGCGCGAAATCGCCGCGCGCCTGTTCGTCTCCGAGAACACCGTAAAAACGGCTCTGAAAAAGATCTTCGCTAAGCTTAAGGTTCGCTCGAAAAACGACCTGGCCAGGATGGATTTCTAACGACGGCGCCGGCTTGATGTGGGCAGCCGGGCGTAAAGGGGCATTCCGTTGACCTCTGTGCGAGAGGCGACATGAAGGAGAGAACGAAATACGCTGCTGGACAAAACGCAATCAAAGATGCAGCCGACAGGGGCGTGGTTTTTTGAAGGGTAAAGAGGTTTTTTTCAAAAGCGTGAAGGCGCTTCCGGACTTCAAGCTCAAGATACATACAGGGACAAACGCCAGCATAGAGTTCGACTTTTCGTCGCGGTTGAAAACGATGAGATTTGGGGTTCTGAGGGATTCAAAGCTCTTCTCCACTGCGCACACGGACGGTGATTTCATCCTCTTCGGCGAAGCTCCGCCGAAAGTGGTGATCTCCGCCGGAGATTTCATCGACCTTTTGGAGGTCGACAGAACAAAGGGCCCCGACGAATAACACGCCGGCCTTGCGGCAATTTTCAGGAGGTGAACAATCATGAGAACACGCTCCATCAAACTGATTTCAACGGCGTTGCTGCTGCTGGCGCTTAGTGCGGCGGGCGCCGGCGCCGCGGAGATAATAATCACCAACGAGATGAGCAACGAGGTCAACATGGCTTTCCTGTACTTCGACAGTTCGTCAGGCCTCTGGACCACGAAGGGGTGGTACGCCGTAGAAGGCGGAGGCGACAGGACCATCGTTTTCAAAGTCATCGACAAGTCCAAGGGGGTCTACTACGCAGCCTTCAGCGGTTCCACCTCCTACGTGGACTCCTCCACCCTGGACAGGGAGAGGGTCAATCGCTGGATCAGCGACGAGAGGTTCGAATTCGATTTTAATTACAAGCCGTCGAACGGCAAGAACCTGAGGATTGCGCCCTTCTACAGGTGCCGTTACTCGGAGGGTGCGGGCGCATTTACCGTAAGGATCGACACGAGGCCTAAGGGATAGGAGAGGACGGAATATGACGCTAAATCTTTTCAGAAGGTATATCATCGCTGTTGCGCTGCTTCTTGCGGTCGCTTGCCATGTCGGGCCGGCCGAGGCCTGGGTTAATGTGACGATCATCAACAACAGGCCGCACAAGCTCTTCGTGGCATTCTGCTGGGCGGGCTTCGACTCGGAGGACGACCGAAGGATCGGATGGTACCCGGTGGAGCCCGGACAGTCCAGGGCCATCAACCTGGGGTCGGCCGTATCGTCGCTGACGATGAACGAGTTCGGCTTCTACGCAATGGGGACGATGAACAACGGCAAGAAGATCTCATGGTCCGGAGATCTAAGGGAGGTTGTAATCGACCCGAAGAACTCCTTCGACGGTCACCCGGACGACCCGATCCGAGGGGGTCAGACAGTGGGTTTCAGGCAGCTGAAACTGAAGAAGGTCGGCGACCGGAACATGGACGCAGTTGCGACACTGACCTTCAATCCTTAGGAGATGCTTGACATGAGCGTGTGGACGGCTGGGTTGCTGTTCCTGGGATTCGTCGCCATAACAGCTCACATGAGGTACAGGGCGTGCGCGCAGGCCGGACCGAGGCTGCTCTGGATAATCTCCTTCTCTCTCCTGGCGGGCGCGACCCTGCTGTACATCGTGACGAGCTTCTACCTCGTCGCTTCGGTGAAGTAAAAAGGCGAAAGCATCCGGGTTTTTCTATGAATCAACTCCGTCGTCCTTGACGGAGAAATTATGACAAAAGCGAGGTATGCAAGTATGAAAACGAGTTTTCTCCGGTTATACACTGTTGTTTTGGTTGCCGCATTCGCACTGGTGGCGTCCACGGCGTCGATGGCCCCGGCCGGCGAGGGCGACGAGGATGTGAAGGGCCTCTGGATAGCGGTTTACGGTCTGCCCGCGAACACGGTCGATGTGGACTTCCAGATGAACGACGAGGGTGTTGCGTCCTACACGCGGCTTATAGACGACGGTATTGTAGCCCTTGTCGTCGAGAGACTGCCGGTCGAAAACGACGAAGGAGAGCTCGTGACCCCCGAGAATCTGGCCGCCCTCGTTGCTCTCTTCGAGGACATCGAGGAGGACGACATCGACATCTCCGCCGACCTTGACGGATTCGCCGAGCTCTACACCTACCCGGTCGCCGGGGCGGAGTACCAGACGGGAGAGAACGAGGACACGCGCGACTGCGTGGACCTCTTCATATTCACCGATTCGTGGCTGTTCAGGGTCCACGTTGTGGTCGCCGCGGACTTCACCGACGAATACAAGGAGATGGTCGGAGAGTGGCTTACGCACCTGGAGCTCGTGGAGAGATAGTGCGATCCGCCTGCAGAGGCTGTTTTCACTGACCTCCGCTTTTTTCACCGTCCTATGATACAATTTTCCATATGGATTAACACGCGAAAGGAGAGGACGTAATGAAAAGGATATGTTTGTTTCTTCTGGCGTTTCTGTTGGCTGTGGGGGGCGCTTTCGCGGCTTTTGCCGCGGACGATTTCACCATCCTCTCCTTTACGCCCAGCGGGGTGATAAAGGGCAGGACTCCGGTCGAGATCGTCTTCTCCCAGCCGGTTGTCCAGGAGGCCGCAGTCGGCAAGGCAGCGTCGCGAGATGCTGTAC
>JAAYLU010000050.1 GCA_012521675.1 Synergistaceae bacterium
GCGGTCTTGCTTCTGTCAGGGGTTCTCATGAGGTACGTCGACGAGCCACACGTGGCGTCCTTCTTCCTCGGCGTCTCCTGCGCTGTGGTTGTCATCATCGGCGAGGTCGTGTGGAACATGGCCTGCGTCTCGTGCCGAGGTGGATGGAGGAATATCGTCGCCCTCTCGGTCGCCGCTGGCCTGATACTTATAGCGAACGTCCACCCGTTCCTGGCGCTTGTGGCGGCTGTGACCGTCCGGCTGATCGCCGGTGAAAGGGCGTCGGCGTGAGCGTCCTCGTCTCCCTGGCGGCGGTATTCGCCCGTATAGGGCTCGCAGCCTTCGGAGGCGGTCTTGCGACGATCCCCTTCATCCACTTCGAGCTCGTCGCCACAAGGGGATGGCTCACCGAGAGATCCTTCTCGGAGGTGGTCTCACTCGCCCAGATGACACCGGGCCCTCTTGCGTTGAACGCGGCCACCTACGTGGGCTACCGGGTCGCCGGGGTCGCCGGGTCGTTCGTCGCGACTCTCTCCGTGATCCTGGCCCCTCTATCCCTTCTTGTCGCCGTGCTGTTTTTGCTTTCCAGGGCCTCTCGGGAGTGGAGAGGTACGGTCAAACGTCTCCAGAGCGCGCTCAGGCCCGCAGTGTCCGGCATGATGCTGGCTGCCTTCTGGATGATTCTTCGTCCCCTGGGCGACGACTGGAGGCTTCCCTTTCTCGCTGTCTGCCTGTTCCTGGCCAGAGGGGTCGGGGGGGTCTTGGCGGACTACCCGCTTCTTCTGCTGCTGGCGGCTGGAGTGGTCGGGGTTTTGCTTCTGTAGGCACCACTACAGACGAAAGGAGTGATGGACGATGGAGATGAAAATCGCAGTCGTCGACCTGACGGACTCCTCGACGGAGACGATCGTCATAGGCGACGCCCTTTTAAGAAAGTACCTGGGAGGTTCCGGAATTGGCACCTATCTCCTGTTTGAATACGGGTCGCCCCTGTTCGACCCCCTCTCCCCGGACAACCCGTTGATCTTCGTGAACGGCCCCTTCCAGGGGGCGGGCATACCGACCTCCGGACGGCACCACGTCCTGTCCAGATCCCCTCTAACCGGCATATTCGGAGAGTCCGACTGCGGCGGTACCTTCGGTTTTCACATGAGAAGAGCGGGGTTTGGCGGGGTCGTCTTTACGGGCAGGGCCGATTCCCCGGTCTATGCGGCCCTCGTCGACGGGCGGGTCGAAATTCGCGACGCATCCTCCCTGTGGGGACGAGATACATTCGAAACGGAGCGGCTGCTGCAGGAGCTGGAGAGGCCGTCCGGCGTAGCCTGCATTGGCCCTGCGGGCGAGAACGGGGTCCTGTTTGCAAGCGTCATGCACGACGGGGCCAACGCGAGGGCCGCCGGCAGGGGAGGAATGGGGGCCGTGATGGGCTCTAAGAACCTGAAGGCGATAGTGGCCCGGGGGAGCGAGAGGGCGAAGCTGCATAACGAGGGGCGCGTGCGCGAGAGGTCGTCGGCGATGAGCAGGCTCTACATGGAGAAACTTCAGTCGATGACCCGATTCGGTACCGCCGGAGGAGTGGCGCTCGCCGAACGGAACGGAGACCTGCCGATAAAGAACTGGAGCGTGGGCTCGTGGCCTGAAAATGTAATGAGCATCACTGGACAGGCGATGGCCGAGACCATTCTCAAAGGCACCTGGGGTTGCGTGACCTGCCCGATAAGGTGCGGGCGCGACGTAGAGTTCGAAGAGATCAAGGGCTCGGGGCCAGAGTACGAGACTATAGGCATGCTGGGCAGCAACTGCATGGTCGACGACCTTAAGACCATCGGGCGAGCGAACGACATCTGCAACAGGACGGGGATGGACACGATCTCGGCCGGTTCGGCCGTGGCGTTCGCGATGGAGCTGTACGAGAGGGGCATCCTGGGCGAGCGGGACATAGGCTATCCCCTGCGATGGGGTGACGGAAACGCGATGCTGCGCCTGCTGAGCGATATAGCGGAGATGAGGGACATAGGTTCACTGCTCGCGCAGGGAACGAAAAAGGCGGCGGAGCTGATAGGGAACGGGGTGGAGAGGTACGCGATCCACGTCAAGGGCATGGACCTTCCCGCGCACGATCCGCGGTGCTACAAGAGCCTCGCCACGGGATACGCCACCTCCAACAGGGGGGCGTGCCACCTGTCCGGATACACCTACGCCTTCGAGAGGAGCGCGATCTACCCGGACCTCGGCGTAGAAGAGGTCATGGACAGGACGACGGACGAGGGAAAGGGAAGGCTCAACGTCGACTTTCAGAACATGATGGGGGTCCTCGACTCGCTCAAGATGTGCAAGTTTCCCTTCTCGACGACGAGGGTGGACGACATCCTCGAATGGCTCAACGGTATAACGGGGTGGAGCATGACCGCGGAGGAGCTGCTTGAGGCGGGCGAGCGCATCTTCAACCTGAAGAGGGTCTTCAACGTGGCCTGCGGGGTGACAGCGAAGGACGATACATTGCCGGAAAGGATACTGAGAGAGCCGAGAGGAAGCGGAGGCTCCCCGTTCACCCTCCCCGACCTGTCGGCCCAGTTGAGGGAGTACTATTCCGCCAGGGGCTGGACGAAGGACGGAAGCCCCGCGATCGATAGACTGGAGTCGCTGGGACTCGAGGAGTACGTTCCTTGGCTGGACGTACGTAGCTTTGACGATGGAGAATGCATGGACAATGGTCGGGAAATTCAGCCGTAACACGATTTTGCTTTTGGTCGTCTCGTTTTTATTGGCATGGCCGGCCTCCTGGCTGGTCGATATGTACGTGCTGTCCAGGTGGAACACGGATGACTCGGCGATAGTTCTGCTCGAAGAGGTGATGGGCAGAACGACCGAGTACGACGCCCAGGGCGCGGGGGAGTGGAGCACGGAGAGGGTCGGGGTTCGAATAACCTTCAGGAACGGACCTCTTGCCGGCAAGACCGAGACAGTGGATATCATCCAGCTCGCGGACAGTCGGCTTGAACTTGCACCTGGCAGGGAGTACCTGTTTCTGGTGGACGTGTTCGACGACGGCACGTACCAGTGCTCCATAAGCGACAGGTACAGGATACCGGTCGTGGCGGGCTTCATCACCTTCGCCTGCCTGGCCTTCTCAGTGCTGACCGGGATGGCAGGGGTGAAGGCTCTGGCGGGGCTTTTCTGCTCTCTTTTTCTCCTGCTCGGCTGGTTCGTGCCCAAGCTCGCCCACGGCGGCACGCCGGTTCCGTTCGCCATACTGGCCGTCGCGGGAGTCTCCATCCTGACGATAGTCTTCGTGGTCCCGAGGAGGAACCTGTGGCCTATCCCCTTCATCGGCGCCGTGGGGGGCACCGTTGCGGCGTCGATGACCGGTTGGATCATGGTCTCCCTGTGGCAGCTGACCGGCCTTGAGAACGACAGTGCCCTGCTTCTCTTCTCCCTGGTGCCGTGGATGGAGCTTCGGGGCCTTCTTCTCGCGGCCGTCATGGTGGGGGCGATCGGCGCGGTGCTGGACGTGGCGATCTCCGTCACCTCCACGATGGCCGAGCTCTACTCCTACGACCCGGACATAACACTGAGGAGACTCTGGCAGGCGGGAATCAACGTCGGCAGCGACGTGCTGGGAAGCATGATCAACACGCTGATCCTGGCCTACTTGGGCAGCTCCCTACCGTTCGTCGTCCTCATCGTGCTGGAGGGGCCGGACATGACGGCGCTTCTCAACGACCCTCATATCGCGCAGGAGTTTCTGCGAAGCGTGGCGGGGACCGTCGGGCTCCTTCTTACCATTCCAGTGACGGCAACTGCGGGTATATGGTGGATGTCGCGTTTTCCCCCGGTGATTAAACGAACGGTAGACCCCGCCGACGAGAAAATCAGCTGACCGGCGGGACGTAAAGATGATAAAATGAACTTCGGCGTACCGGCTTAAAAACAGTTCTGGAGGTGTTGTAATGAAAAGAGTGGCGATAAACGGACTAGGCAGGATCGGAAGGCTCGCTCTGCGCTGTTACATGGAGAACAAGCCCTCCGATGTAGAGATAGTGGCCCTGAACTCGCGCAGGACGCCCGAGGACATGGCGTACTACATCAAGTACGACTCGGTGCACGGTAGGGCGAAATTCGCGGTGGAGCCGGGGGAGAGCAGCATCAAGCTGGGCGACACGGTCTTCCCGATGCTCAAGGAGGGAGACCCGTCGACGCTCCCGTGGAAGGAACTCGGGGTGGACATAGTGCTCGAGTGCACCGGCGCGTTCAACAAGAGGGAGAAGGCCGCAGCTCACTTGGACTCGGGGGCCAAGAAGGTGCTCGTCAGCGCTCCCGTGAGCGACGCTGACCTGATGGTAGTACTGGGGGTCAACGAGGGCGACTACGATCCCTCGAAGCACTTCGTGATCTCTAATGCCTCTTGCACGACCAATTCGATCGCGCCCGTGACGAAGGTCATCAACGATTCGTTCGGCATCGATTACCTGATGGGAACCACGATACACGCATACACTTCCACCCAGCTTCTCGTCGACGCTCCCAGGGGAGGAGGCAGAAAGGGAAGAGCGGCAGCTGTCTCCTTGGTGCCCGCGACCACCGGGGCGGCGAAGGCCATGATCCCTCTCTTCCCGGAGCTTAACGGGCGCATGGACATGATCGCCGTCCGCGTGCCCGTAGCCAACGGGTCGCTCACCGATGTGGTTGTCAACCTCAAAAAGGAGGCCACGGTGGAGGCGTTGAACTCCGCGCTCAAGACCGCCGCGGACGGCTATCTCAAGGGGATTCTCGAGTACAGCGACGAGGAGCTTGTCTCCGCGGATATAATCGGGAACACCCATTCGGGGATAGTCGATGGACTTTCCACCAAGGTGGTCCAGGGCAAGGTCGCGAAGGTCATGGTCTGGTACGACAACGAGTATGGCTACTCTCAGAGGATGATAGACCTGGCGGAGTACATCGCGCGCAAGGGTTAGGGACGGGCGGGCGTCGGGCGGTGATTTGTCACTCGCCTGCCGCCCGCTTCTTTCTCAAGGATACGAAGGCCTGGACGATCTCCGGGTCATAGGCCGAGCCTGCAAGATCGCAAAGCTCGTCCAGCGCCTCCTGCTCCCCTTTACTTTTCCGGTAGGGACGGTCGGAGACCATGGCGTCGTATGAGTCGACGACCGCGAGAATGCGCGCCTCAAGGCAGATCTCGCCCATTGTCAGCCCGTAAGGGTAGCCGCTGCCGTCGACCCGTTCATGGTGCTGAAGGACGATCTTGGCCAGGGGCCAGGGAAAGTCCAGGGTCGACAGGATGTTATGCCCGTACTCCGGGTGTTTTTTTACGAGCTCGTACTCCGCTTCGGAGAGGAAAGAGGGCTTGCCCAGTATTTCCGCCGGAATGTAAAGCTTCCCGATGTCGTGCACCAACCCCGCGTACCTTACCGCCATCCTTGTCTCCTCGGGTAGGTTCATCTCCACGGCGAGCGACTCCGCAAGCTCGGAGACGTTCTTCTGGTGGCCCGATGTCGAGTCGTCGCGCAGTTCGCTGACCTGGCGGAGGACCGAGATCGCCCCGGAGAACCTGCCGAGGATGATCTCGTGGGCCTTCCGAAGAGCGTCCTCCTCTCTCTTCCTCTCTATCGCTATCGACAGCAGCTCCGAGAACAGCGCCAGCATGGGCTCGTCGGAGGCGTCGTACCAGCGGGGCAGGGGGTCGACCAGGGCGAGGAAGCCCTGGAGATTCCTGTTGAGCAGGAGAGGCATCAGCGCTATGCGTCCGTGCAGACCGTCCCGCTTCAACCTGTGATCCCTTATCGACGGCTCCACCAGCAGGACCGTGGGTAGGGGGTCTTTTTTTAGCAGCGACTTCCAGAAGAAGTCCTCCCCGAAGAGCGGGTCATCTCCGTTCGGGCGTCTCTCCATCCTGCCCTCGGGGAATATCTCGATCTCGGGTACGAGCGCCCCCGTCTCGGACATGACGTAGATCGACGCGAAACGGGCGCCCGACAGGTTTAGAATATCGCCAAGCGCCACCTTCATCGTCTCGCCGAACTCTCCCTCCATGACGAAGCGAGACGAGATGGCCGTCACCTGTTTTTGAAGGGCCGTCCTCCTGCGCAGCATCGCCTGCAGCCTCTTCCTCTCGCTGATGTCCTCGAACAGCGCGCAGTAGACGTCCTCCTCCGAGACAGAGGGAAGGGGGAAGGTAAGGAACGAGACGGGAATGGTACCCCCCTCGCCGTCCGGGACCTTCGTCTCCTTGGACTTGACGGACGTCGCCAGGTTCGTCATAAAGCTCGGGAAGACCTCCTCCTCGGTGAAGACTGTACCTGTTCCAGCAAGAAGGGACATGATGCCCACCTGGGGGATGCCATCGGTAAGACGGAACAGTTCCCTGAAACGGGAGTTGGTCTCCTTGATCTGGCCGAGAATGTCGTAGATGATTATCCCTTGGGGGGAGTTCTCGAAAAGGTTCTTCCAAGACTCCGACTGTCTGAACAGCTCCGACTCGGCGATTTTTCTCGCCTTGATCTTTCTTCTGAGAATGAACGCCGAGCTTCCAAGGATTATAAACAGGAGGATGTTGCCCGCGATGAGGGGCACAAATCTGTTTATCTCCTGGAAGGGATCTCCGTGCAGGATGCTCCCGGGAGGAAGGGATGAGCGTTGAATGCCTAGATTCTTCACCTCCGCGTAGTTGAAGATCAGCCGGTTGTTCGCTCCCCTGGCAAGCGGGATCGTCTCGGTCGCGGTTCCCCCGAGGACTTTGAGTGCTATCTCTCCTGCCATGCGCCCTATTTGGCTGCCCCCTCCGGTCACCGTCCCGAGCACGCCCAGCGCGGCCGTCTCCTCAAGCAGGGAGTAGGTCGACAGTTCGTTCGCGCTTTGAATCGCCTCGACCACCGTGGGCAGAGGGATCAACCTGCCTCCCACGGAGACGGAGAAATTCCCCAGCAAGACCACCGAGTTCGGCGGCAGCTTCGCAAAGGAGTCCATCATTTCCTCTATGCTGAGGCCTATGTAAGGGAATATGCGCTGAGTTGGGAAAGAGAGGGTGATAGCGGCGTCCCTTAGCCTCGCCAGATCCATGAAGCCCCTGGGGGTCCTGTCGACCAGGAGGGCTATCTTCGGTATGTCGCCGTGGAGCCGTATCAACTCCCTGAGCAGGAACAGGGCCGAGTCCTCGCTGAAAACCCCCGTGGCGCGTTCATCGGGAAACCGCCTGATGAGATGTCTGTCGGTGAGGGAGGAGAAGACGATGGGAACATCCGGCAGCGCAGCTCCGACCTGCTCGAGGGCGAAGTTCAGCGCGTTGTTCTCGGTGGTGATGATCAAGTCGAGCGGGATCGACGTGTACCGTTTTTGCAGCAGGGTGCGCAGCTCGGGGAGGTAGAGGGCAGGCATCGTCCTCGTGATGCCGATCTCCTCGACCAGGAACTCCACATCCACGCCCCGCTCCCTGAAAACCGAGAATATCCCCTGGTTCACTTTCGCCGTCCAGAGGTCTTCCGTCGTGTAGCTGTTCAATATGAGGATCCGCTTGCGTTCGGCCGAGGCAGGAAGCTCTCCCGCCAGGCATGCCAGCACAAGCGCAGTCGCCATAAGCAGCGTCAACCTTCGGAGCATGGTATGGAACAGAGGCATTATTACTCCTTCCCCCACTTTCGCCGACCCGGGCATGCGTAGTCGACGGCGCTTCTTCCCGCTTGGAATCCCGTGCTCCAGCACATCTGCAGGTTGAAACCGCCGGTCGGGCCGTCAATATCGATGATTTCTCCAGCAAAAAACAGGTTCTCCGCGATCTTCGAGCGCATGCTGCGAGGGTCAATCTCGTCCAAAGCCACTCCCCCCGCTGTTACGATGGCCCAGTCGAATCCCAGGAGCCCCTTCGGGGTCAGGCGATATCCTTTCAGCGCGGATGCGATCTCTGAGATGGCGTCGTTGCCGATACCATCCACCCTCGCTACCTCGGGGATTCGAACGGAGCGAAGAAAGGCCGGAATGAAGTCCGCAGGCAGAATATCGCCCAAAGAATCCTTGAGCACTCTTCCGGAGAATTTTTCAAAATCCCTCTTGATTCTCCTGCAAAGCACATCCTCCGAGAGAGCCGGCTTCAGGTCGATTATGAGCTCGGCCTCCCCCGAGTTCAACGCCGCCGCTATCTCCTTGCTCATGTCCATCGCTATCGACCCGCTGATCCCGAACTTCGTGAGCAAGAGTTCGCCGAAACGGTCGGCCAGTACTCTCCCGCCCTGCCGGAGTACAAGGGACACGTTGCGCAGCGTAAGTCCCCACGCGCACCGGGGCCACCGCTCGACTGTCGTCACGGGGCACAGAGCGGGCACGGGAGGGACTATCGTGTGCCCGGCTTTGCTCGCCAGGCGGTAGCCGTCGCCGGTCGACCCGGTCTTCGGAAAGGATTTGCCTCCTGTGCACAGGACGAACGCATCTCCCTCGACAGTTCCGTTCGAAGTGATCAGGCGGCGGATACGTCCATCATTTATTTCGACATCAAGCACGCCGGCTCCGCAGCGCACCTCCGCCCCGCCGCTGCAAGCTCGCCGGAGAAGGGCGTCGAGGACATCTCGGGCGTCTCCGGAGGCGGGATATACCCTCCTCCCGCGCTCGATCGAGAGCTCTATTCCCAGCGATCTGAAGAAGTCCATCGTCTCGGACGGGCCGAACCTGGAGAAGACGGAGTAAAGGAACTTGCCGTTGTGCCCGAATTTTGCAAGAAAACTCCCCGTGTCGTCCTCCGAACTGGTCAGGTTGCAGCGCCCCTTCCCGGTCAGCAGCAGCTTCTCCCCCGCCGACCGGTTCTTCTCCAGCAGGATCGTTCGGGCGCCTCCGACCGCGGCTTCCCCCGCCGCGATGAGCCCTGCGGGGCCCGCTCCTATCACCACGACTCGCCCAGCGCTCAAAGGGGACCTTCCTTCGCGCCTCCCGGCATGGAGAGTGAAATACGGTTTCGCTGCAGGTCCGTCTCCATCACCGTAACCCTTACCCTGTCGCCTGGTTGCGGCGTCATCCCGCGAGGTATTCGGCTTTTGTGGAGGAGACCCTCCTGCTGCACGCCTATATCCACGAATGCGCCGAACGAGGTCGTGTTTGTCACTATTCCCGGAAGCTCCATGCCCGGCGAGAGGTCTTGAATTTTTTCCACTCCGTCGGCGAACTCGAACGGTTCAAAGACATCTCGCACGTCCCGCCCCGGGCGTTTCATCTCGTCGATTATATCGTTCAGGGTCGGAAGACCGGCGTCCGGCGATACATACTTGCCGACGTCCAGTCTATCGCAAAGCTCGGGGTTCTCAAGCAGCTCCGCCAACGAGCATTCCAGGTCCGATGCCATCCTCTCGACCAATGGGTATCGCTCAGGATGCACCGACGACCCGTCCAACGGGTTGTCACCTCCCCTGATGCGCAGGAAGCCCGCCGCCTGTTCAAATGTCTTTGGTCCGAGCCGCGGCACGTCAAGCAGCTCTCCCCTGGACCTGAAGGGCCCGTTGTTCTGACGATGCTGCACGATTCGAGACGCCGCGGCGGGTCCTATGCCCGACACGTGCGACAAGAGCTCCGGCCCGGCGGTGTTCAGATCGACCCCCACTGCGTTCACGCATGATTCGACGACCGTGGCGAGGGCGCTCTTCAGCCCCTTCTGATCCACGTCGTGCTGATACTGTCCGACTCCGATCGATTTCGGATCTATCTTGACGAGCTCCGCGAGGGGGTCCAGCAACCTCCTGCCGATGGAGACAGCCCCCCTGACCGTGATGTCCTTGTCCGGAAACTCCCTGCGCGCGGCCTCGGACGCGGAGTAGATCGAGGCGCCGCTCTCGTTGACCATCGCGACCACGACTTGCTCCGGAAGGCCCAGTCTTCTTATGAATCGCTCCGTCTCTCTGCCGGCGGTACCGTTGCCTATCGCCACCGCCTCTATTTTATAATCGGTCACGGCCTTTAGAATTTCGTCCGCGCTTTTTTTCTCCTCCGACCTGGGCGGGTGTGGGAAGATCACTCCCTCGTGCAGCAGGTCTCCCTGGGCGTTAAGGCATACAAACTTGCAACCGGTGCGAAAGCCGGGATCGAGAGCCAGTATGTTCCTGGGCCCGAGGGGAGGGGCCATCAGGACCTTGCGCACGTTCTTGGCGAAGACCCCTATCGCCTCCCTGTCAGCCCGGTTTTTCAGCGCGTTGCGAAGCTCTGTCTCCATCGAGGGCGCAAGCAGACGCCTGTAACCGCCGACGATAGCCTCGCTCACGAGTGTGGAGTCGGCGGCTGCGCCCTTTATGAACAGGTCGCGAAGGATTCGGAGGGCCTCCTCTTCGGGGGGGAGTATCGACAGCGACAGGAGCTTCTCCCTCTCTCCCCTGAGCATGGCCAGCACCCTGTGAGAAGGGGCGTGCGCCGCCCGCTCCTCCCAGTCGAACCAGTCCCTGTAGTTGGCCGCCTCCTGTTCCTTGCCCCTTGCGCACCTGCTGGTTAGCCTTCCCCTTCTCGCGAACAGAACCCGCATTCTCCTGCGTGCGATTATGTCCTCGCTTATCCTCTCGGCGATTATGTCCCTGGCGCCCTCGAGAGCCTCTTCGGTCGTGGCGGTCCCTCCCTCCGCGGAGACGAAAGCCGCCGCCAGTTCGACCGGGTCGGTCCCGTCCTGCATGAGAAGCCTGTCCGCAAGAGGCCCGAGCCCCTTTTCGGCGGCTACCGAGGCCCTGGTTTTTCTTTTGGGACGATGGGGAAGGTAGATATCCTCGAGCTCGGTGATCGAGCCGGCCGCCATCAGCTTCCGCTCCAATTCGGGTGTCAGCGCGGCCCTCCCCTCAAGGGAGGACAGAATGCTTCCCCTCCTCGCTTCCAGGGCATCAAGCCGCTCGGACAGGTCCTTGATCGATATTATCGACTCCTCGTCCAGGGCGCCGGTAGCTTCCTTCCTGTAGCGCGCGATAAAGGGGACGGTACAGCCCTCCTCAAGGAGCTTTAAAACAGCCTTCACAGAGGCCGTCGGCATTTTCAGGTTCGTTGATATGCGATTGCTTCGTTCTGCGAACATGCTCCACTACCTCTCATGGGCGATTTTGGTCGAAGTTTGCCGATACAATCATTCTAGCACGATGAATACCGAGTTGAAATATCGTGATACAATCTTCGAAGAAAAGGGAGACTTGGTATATGGAAAAGGGTATGCACCTCGGTCTTTACAGGAGGTATATTTTAGGCATCAGGATGCCGCCGAATATAGAGCGGTTCAGAGGAAAGGCGATACTGCATTTTTCCGACACGCCCTCGACTTTTTACGGCGCTATGCGGCACATCATCGCCCTGCTGAACCCCCTGTACATAGTTCACACGGGCGACCTGGCCGACGAGATAAAGCTCGAGCTGCACCCGGGGGAGCTTCCCCTCTACAAAAAGAAGCTGGTGGAGCTCGTCCGGGTTCTCTCCCCGGTCCAAGGGGACCGGGTCGTCATAGTGATCGGAAATCACGACCACGAGGAGAGCGTGCGCGGCCTCTTCCCGGGCGGGCAAGTGCTCGATGGGAGGGGCAGGGTCGACCTGCTCGGCATGGAGCTGAACCTGAGCCACACGAGAGAGGACCTGCTGATGCCGTTGTCGCGTTTCAACCTGTTCGGGCACTCCTGTCCGCTGGACGAACAGGGAGACAAGGAGAACATCCTTCTCAACGGGTTGCACGCGGTTCACGCCCTTCACGTGGAGTCGGGGGAGGTTTTGTCGATCGCCTACCCGGCGTATGTCGACGACGCGCGTTTCAACAGGAAGAAGATAGGTCTATAAAGAAAAGGAGGTGCTTGCATGCTTCCGATCGTCCGCGGCGGTCCTCGCATAATGATCCTCAAGGGCGAGCGCGAAGAGCTGGACCGTGTTCTGGCCGAGGCCTTCCCGGTCGCGCTTCATACTTTTCAAAGCGCCATAGACGCCGCAGGAGAGGGGCAGACCATCGTGGCGCTTCACGGGGATGGCGAGAGGGGGCGCAGGGAATACCGGGTGCTTCCCTCGTCGTCGGACGACGTCCTGGCCGTGCTCTTGAACAGGGCTGCCGGCATCCTCGACTCGGTCCGCCTGCTTCCCAGGATCCTCTTCTTCAGGATAATAGGCGACTCCGAAAGGGTACTGGAGCAGATGGAGGCCGACCTTGACGAGGGCGTCATCCCAGATGCAGTCGTCAAAAGAGGAAGGCTGAGGTCACTCCTCGGAGTCCACAGGAGCAACGAGATAGCGATATGCTTTACCAGGGCGTCCCTCAGAGGGCCCGTCGCAGTATCCGACTTTATGGACGAAGTGCTTCTAGTCGACGGAGTTTTCTACCACGATCTTTACGCTTTTCTTCGAAACCGCGCTCTCTGGTTCTTCACGGAGGGACTGGAGAACCGCACGTGGAACGAGATGGAGATCAGGGTGTACGACACTTGGGGATACTACATGGACCACGTAAAACGACTGCGCACCGTGCTCGACTCTCTCGAGATCGGCATGATTCTCGGCGAGGGGTGGGGAAAGGACTTTGGCCACATCCTCATCCCTGTGCGCGTCTACAGGCTGCGCCTCTTCTCCTTTCTCTCCCCGGAGCAGGTCAAGGAGATCCTGGTCGGACTCGAGTACGCGGAGGACGGGGACAGGCTTGTCGATTACGATCTCTACCACGGAAAGGATAAGATCTCCTGGGGCGGCATGAAAAGGGAAAGGGGACCGAGGGACCAGATCGGCAAGACGGCGCGGGAGAAGCTCTTCTCCAGCCTCAAAAGCAACGATCGGGAGCTACTGCAGAAGCTCGAGGAGAGGGTTGTCACGCTGAGAAAGAGCAGGGAAACGGGGGGTTAGAGGACGGCGAGGCCCGGGCCGGAAGTAGGACTTGTATTCATCGACTTCGTAGAAAAAGACTATCTCCTTGCATATTTCTCGCTCATGAGATTATACTTGTAACATCGAGGGGTATTCTTCCAGAGAACAGAAGCGGCGGACTTTTATCGCATTCCCGCCTCGGCGGACAGGCCGGAGAGGCGTATTCGCCTCCCTCGCGCCCTTGCCGCGAAGCGGTCCGATATACGTAGATCGTCAACTACGAAGGAGGTCGCAAACTATGGAAGTGCTGAGGGTCTCTGCAAAGTCACAGCCGAAGTCGGTCGCGGGCGCTATTGCAGCGGTGTTGCGGGAAAAAGGAGCGGTGGAGGTCCAGGCGGTGGGGGCCGGGGCGGTAAACCAGTCGGTGAAGTCCATCGCTATTGCCAGGGGGTACGTGGCGCCTAACGGCATAGACCTCGTATGCATACCGGCCTTTTCGAAGATCTCCATCGAAGATGAAGAGAGGACGGCCATCAAGTTTCAGCTTGAATCGCGTTGAGGCAAGGAGCTCTTTTTCGATGCCCGAGCATCCGGCCCGAGCCTTTGGGCCGGTTTTTTCATAAACTCATTTTACCCTCGGTCTGGAGGAGACGATATGGATCTGATAACCGCGCCAAAGGGAGTCCGGGACATCCTCCCGGACGAATCGTGGAAATGGGCTTACGTCCTGCGTGTCGTGCAGGATACGGCCCGCCGTTACGGCTATTCGGAGGTGCATCTGCCGGTCTTCGAGCATACGGAGCTCTTCTCGCGCGGCATTGGCGAGACCACCGACGTAGTGGAGAAGGAGATGTACACCTTCGTCGACAAGGGAGATCGCAGCATCACCCTGCGCCCGGAGGCGACGGCATCGATGGTGCGCTCGTACCTCGAGCACAGGATGGACAGGCTCCAGCAGCCGATCAAGCTCTGGTGCGCGGGCCCGATGTTCAGGCACGAGCGCCCCCAGAAGGGGCGGTTCAGGCAGTTCTGGCAGATAGATTTTGAGATCATCGGATCGGCCTCCCCCTACGCGGACGTAGAGACGATCGCGATCGCCATGTCGATCTTCCGAAGCCTTGGGCTTGGACGGCTTGAAGTGGTGATAAACTCGGTCGGCTGCCCCGTCTGCCGCCCGGGCTACCGGACAAGGCTGATCGAGTACTTCTCGTCGAAGAAGGAGATGCTCTGCGAGACCTGCCGTGACAGGCTGGAGCGCAACCCGCTGCGCATACTCGACTGCAAGAGGGAGGAGTGCAACGAGGTGAGCGAGGGGGCGCCGGACGTCCTCTCCCACCTGTGCGACGAGTGCAGTGATCACTTCGACGAGACGAAGGGCGCCCTTGACGCCATAGGCGCCTCGTATAAACTGGACAAGAGACTGGTACGGGGGCTCGACTACTACACC
>JAAYLU010000051.1 GCA_012521675.1 Synergistaceae bacterium
GGCCTGCCCCTCTTGCGATATGCCCTCGCGGGCTAGTATTTTCGCAATGGTCTTGAAGATGATCTTCATGTCGAGCGCGAATGAGATGTTATCCACGTACCAGACGTCGCAGGCGAACTTCTCCTCCCACGATATTGCGTTCCTGCCGTTAACCTGAGCCCAGCCGGTGATGCCGGGGCGGACCTCGTGTCTGCGGGCCTGCTCGGGGGAGTAGCGTTCAAGGTATTGCGTCAGGAGAGGTCTGGGCCCCACCAGGCTCATTTGCCCGCGCACGACGTTGAACAGCTCCGGCAGCTCGTCTATGCTGGTGCTGCGCAGGAACTGCCCGAACGGAGGCAGTCTCTTCGCATCGGGAAGCAGGTCCCCCTCCTCGTCGCGCTCGTCGGTCATGGTCCTGAACTTGTACATGGTGAAGATCCCGCCGCCGAGGCCGGGGCGCTCCTGTCTGAACAGGACCGGCGAGCCGAGTTTTACACGCACCAACAGCGCGACGACAAGCATCAGAGGCGATAACAAAACCAACAGAGCGAGCGACGCGACAAGGTCGAACGCCCGCTTGAAAAACGGGTAGATCAAGTGCGCACATCCTTTCGCGCATCGGTGGATTTCATGGGAATGATACCATAATGGGGGATTGAGGGGGAAGGGGCGGGATCCCTCGGGCTTTCGCGGCACTTACTCGCCAAGGTCACTCGTCGCAGCAGTCCTCCATCGGTTATAATCTCCCTCGGACGACTCGCGCGGGGGTTTCGCCCTCGCAATAATTATAGTGGGAGAGGATTACTATGCGCATCTGCGTGGTTGGCACCGGATATGTCGGGCTTGTGACCGGGGCGTGCTTTGCGGAGATCGGGCACGATGTCTGGTGCGTGGACGTCGACGAGCGGAAGATCGCCATGCTGCAGGAGGGGCGCATCCCCATCTACGAGCCGGGGCTGGAGGAGATCGTCAGGCGCAACTCGTCGCAGGGGCGGCTGCGCTTCACCACCAGCCTTAAGGAGGGTATGGAGAGCTCTCTGTTCATCTTCATCGCGGTGGGAACTCCGCCGGACAACGCGGGGGCGGCGGACCTGTCCTACGTCTGGAGCGTCGCGCGCGAGGTCGGCGACCATCTGGAGAGCTACAAGGTTGTGGTGACCAAGTCGACCGTGCCAGTGGGTACAACTCTGCGAGTGAAGCAGATAGTCGGCGAGAGGCTGGCGCTGCGCGGCAGGGCGGACCTGGAGTTCGACGTGGCCTTCTGCCCGGAGTTCCTGAAAGAGGGCAACGCGGTCGAGGACTTCATGAAGCCGGACCGCATCGTGGTCGGCACGGAGAACAACCGCACCGCGGAGCTGCTGAAGGAGCTCTTCTTCCTCTTCACCATGCGCGAGAACCGCATCCTCACCATGTCCATCCCGTCGGCGGAGCTGACCAAGTACGCGGCCAACGCCATGCTCGCCACCCGCATCAGCTTCATGAACGAACTGGCACGCTTCTGCGAGCGAGCCGGGGCGGACGTGGACGAGGTGCGGCTGGGGATGGGGTCGGACTCGAGAATCGGTTCGTCCTTTCTGTACGCAGGGGTGGGTTATGGTGGGTCGTGCTTCCCCAAGGACGTGAGGGCACTGATAGCCTCGGGGGACGAGGCGCAGTCGCAGTTTTCCATCCTGAAGGCCGTGGACGTGGTGAACCGGGAGCAGCGCGAGTGGTTTTTGCAAAAAATACTGGCTCACTACGGCGGCGACGTCTCCGGGCGACTCTTCGCGGTGTGGGGGCTGAGCTTCAAGCCGCAGACGGACGACGTGCGCGAGTCGCCCGCCCTCTACATCATCCCGAGGCTTGTCGAGGCGGGGGCGAGGATCAGGGCGCACGACCCGGTTGCGACCGGGAACGCGCGCGAGCGGCTTGCCGAGTTCGAGGGCTCGGTCGAGTACGTGGACGAGAACTACGAGGCGCTGGAGGGGGCGGACGCGCTCATTTTGATGACGGAGTGGCCCCCCTTCCGCAGGCCGGACTTTCAGAGGATGAAGGAGCTGCTGAAGCACCCGACGGTCTTCGACGGCCGCAACCAGTACAACCCGACGTCGATGCGCGCCGCGGGCTTCGACTACGTCTGCATAGGGCGCTGCCTGCCGGGGAGCTAGAGGCCCAGCCTCTCCAGCCGGTAGTCGTAGCTGGCGAATACTGTCATCCCGACTGTAGGAATCCCTCGTCGCTGACGCTCATCGGGATGGCAAAAAAGGCAGTGCGTCTGGGACGACAGGTATCGTCACTTCCCGAAAATAATCCTTGACGGACAGCATTTCTCATGCGATAATTCTTACGGAGGCTCGGCAGAGGGGAGACCGTCAAGGTTGAACCGAAAGCTTTGCCTCTTTTCCTTTCTCGCGTGATGAGTACAGGTCGTCCGCGTAAAAGATGCCGTAGCAGTCGGCGAACTTGTTTTCTCCGTATTCCAGCCCCTTCTTTATGTACTGCAAGCGGAAAAGCCAGTCCTCGAATCTATCCGAGAGCTCCTGTCTGAGTTCGCCCGAGTCGTCCAGGTGATTGATCCTGCGGAAGCCCCAGTTGATGGCGTATATGCAAATATCCGCAGCTTGTATGGCGTACACGAGGTCGGATTCGACAAAGAACGGCGTCGGAACAATACGGGTAGCGCGTTCACGCCCCTTTGCAGTGGAGGCGAAGTATCTTTCTATGCGTCGGATAAATTTTCTGTCGGCGCTTTTTTCAACCTTGTCCATGATCACAAGGCCCTCCGTACCGTTTTCCTCCAGCAAATAAAAGAAGCGCTCGAAGAGAAACACTTGGTCTTTGCGAAGAAACTCTTCGTAAAGAAAGCCTTCAGGTTTACTGACCCATCGAGGAACCATCGAAGCAATTATGACCGCCTCGTGATGATAAAGCTCCTCGAAAACTCTCCCCGCCATCATCAGGCACGCCTGCCCGTACGCGGTGAACTCTATCCTTGCAGGGGTAACCCCGGCTTTTCCTTTTGCCAGAAAGGATGCGACGTGTTTTTTTCGTTCTTAGTCGGACAGCGGAGTTTTGCACTGTTTGGCATGGCGCAGACGTTTCGGGCCGAGCAGCTTGGCTCCCTTGATCTCGTGTCCACAGTCACTCAAACGGCACCCGAAGCACTCCATCTCAATCCGCTGTAGGGACTGAATCAGTCGCCAAAGTCTTCCGATCCGAACTGCGAATCCACCCCGGACTTCAAACGGGCATGTAGTATGATCGTGACCGCTTTCGTCTACAAAGAACAACCAACTCATGGCATGAATCTCCTTTTCGTGCGAAGGAACACGCTCCTCGGGATAAGCGATCTACGTGAACGGAAAAAACGCCCGTTCGGTCATCTACTTAAGTCATCCCGAACGCAGTGAGGGATCTAGGTTGTAACTCTTCGCGGATGATCGTCGGGCGCTGCCTGCCGGGGAGCTACAGCCCCAGCCGCTCCAGCCGGTAGTCGCCGCTGAGGATCGAGTCGGTCCAGGCCTTGTTGTCCAGGTACCACTGAACCGTGCTGTCCAGGCCATGCTCGAAGGTCTCGACCGGCTTCCAGCCGAGCTCCCGTCCGATCTTCGCCGCGTCGATAGCGTAGCGCCTGTCGTGACCCGGTCTGTCTTCGACAAATGTGATCTGCTCCCGGTAGGGCTTTCCGTCGGGGCGAGGGCGCTTGCGGTCGAGGATGGCGCATATCTCCTCGACTATGGCCAGGTTCGTCCGCTCCGAGTCGCCGCCTATGACGTAGGTCTCGCCGGGGACTCCCCTCTCCAGGGCGGTCAGCAGCGCGCGGCAGTGGTCGTCCACGTGCAGCCAGTCGCGGACGTTGCCGCCGTCGCCGTACAGGGGGAGCGACTTGCCCGCCAGCGCGGTGAGTATCATGTGGGGGATGAGCTTCTCGGGGAACTGGCGCGGCCCGTAGTTGTTGGAGCAGTTGGTGATCACCGCCGGAAGGCCGTATGTGTGGAAGTAGGCCCTGACCAGGTGGTCTGACGAAGCCTTGGAGGCGGAGTAGGGGGAGCGGGGGTCGTAGGGCGTCTCCTCGTCGAAGCGTCCCTCGGGACCGAGCGAGCCGAAGACCTCGTCGGTGGAGACGTGCAGGAAGCGGAAGGCGCTTCCGCCCTCGTCGTTCAGGGAGAGGAAGTACCTTCGGGAGGCCTCCAGCAGCCGGAATGTCCCGAGGACGTTGGTCAAGATGAAGTCCTCTGGCGCAGAGATGGACCGGTCGACGTGGCTCTCCGCCGCCAGGTGCATCACCGAATCGGGAGAGTGTCCCTCCAGCGCGTCGCGAAGCAGCGGCGCGTTCTTGATGTCGCCCTTGATGAAAGTGTAGCGTGGATGGCCCTCCAGATCCGCCAGAGAGGAGCGGTTGCCCGCGTAAGTAAGAGCGTCGATGTTGACCACACGGTACCCGTCGGCGAGCGCCATCCTCACGAGGTTGGACCCGATGAAGCCGCACCCGCCGGTAATCAGCAGTCCCTTCAACTTGCATCCCACCTTGCTGTTCGTTATGTAAGACAGCACCATTAAAGCGCACCGGGGGGGAGTTGGCAAGTTCGGGAGGATTAGGAAGGCGGCCAGAAACATGCCGCCTAGCGATCGGCACTAACGGAAAAACGCCCGTTCGGTCGCCTGCTTACCGCGCTGCGCGCGCTCGGGATGACAATTGCCGCGAGCTCCTCGGGGCGACTAAAGATTGGTTTCCCGGCTTGCCCGGGAAGCTTTATTTCCGAGAAGCGAGCCTGTTTCTTATTCTTTCAAACTCCTGGCAGGCCAATACCAGAGATTCCGGCGGGTTTTTCAATTGCCTGTTGTTTCTGCAATCGTCCGAGAGCGCATCGATAAACACATGAGCCTCCTTGCTTTCCGAGATCCGTCCGAATTCGGCTTTGTATGAATGCTTGTCGTTTTCATTTACTATCTCATCATGCAACCAGGCTATCCAAGTCTCGATATGCCATTTCGGAATGATGAAGACTATTGGTTCGTCGCACCGACGAGAGGGATGAAGCCGTGATTCAAGCGAGCTCCTTGCACGTTCAACCGGCAATTCGTCGGCATCGTGCATTACTATCAGAATTGTCGAGGCGCTCCTTTTTCGCAAAGCCGCAGCCTCTTTGGCAAAGTTGTCCGTAACGAACCTTTTGCCGGAGCCTTTGCCGGACGGGTAGCTCGGGACGCGTATTGCACGGTGCTTTACGCCCCAACCCCTGGTCAGGAATCGTTTTGCGAATATCTCGTGAGCCTTGTCCTCGCAAAGTATTACTATCTGAGACGCCTTACTCATTCTCCCAACCTCGAGCCATGACCTCGGCCGGAGTAATTCCCTCCACCACAGGGAAGGGCACGGCTTCCACATGAGAGCCCTCTTTGCGCGAGAACCACAGCTCCTCGCCCCTGGCCATTCGGTTCACAACTTCCGGGTGGTGGGAGATGATAATCGCCTGCCGGTCGAACTCGTCGCACATCGAGTTCAGGTTATCAAGCCAAGGCTGAATCTCGCGCATGGAGATGAAATTGTCGGGCTCGTCGATGAACACAGAGCTGAAGACCCCCAGCCTCAACGCCTCAAGAACGGTGTAGAGGAGCACCAACTGTCGCTGACCGTCGGAGAGCTCAGCGAAGTCGAAGGCATAGTCATTGTCCGTTATTCGAAACGTAGCCATCAATCTGCGAAACTCTCCGCTCTCTTTGAGGCTCAGCTGTCCGAAACCGGGAAGGACGTCTTCCAATTGCCGTTTAGCTTCGTAACCGATGGCGGGCCACTCCTGCAGTACGTGTCTGTACCATCGGGCGAAGTTCTCCCCGTGCTCGGACAGTAGACGGGATTCCGAGAGGGCGGTTTCCTGCATCGCCATTGGGACTGGATGAATCAGGAGGATCTTTTCCAGCTCTTCTCTGAAACGCACCAAGGGCACGTTGTCGTCTCTTTTTGCGACCGTCGGAATGACCGAACGCGACCAGTCCGCCGGGAAGGATGCCCCCTGTTCCACTTTTTCGGTAGTTCGGTTCTGCCTGAACAGATGCGCCTCGTGTCCGTCGAACAGGAAAAACCTAGAGCCGTTCCACAGTAGTTCTTCCCGGGCGATGCGCCTTTTGCCCTCCGCCGGGGAGTGCTCGACGACAATGCTGTAGTCGTATCTTTCGCCCTCTATCGTCAGTACAAGGCCTACCGTCTGTTCCCGCCGCTTGTCCCATGCCGTGAGAGCGCGGGGATCAAAGACATCGTCGACATGGGCGCCTCGCATCAGTCTTTGGATGGATCTTATGGCGTGAAGCACCGAGGACTTGCCAGAGCCATTGTCCCCAAGCCACAACTGAAAGCTTTTTGGCCTTACCCGGAAATTGACCAGGCAATTGTAGTTGTCGATGTAGATTTCGTTTATCACTCGATTCACCTACCCATTCGGCTGTTTAGGATTCCGCCGGGTGGAGCCTTGGCGAAAGCTCGCCAAGATCCCTCCGGTGCTGCGCACCGTTCGGGATGACAAAAAAACACGCTACGCACCGGAGGAATCTCAACCGCCTGGTGCGTTCAGCTTTGCGTGCGGGATGATGCGCTGCAGGGCGGTGCGGATCGCTGGTTCGTCTTCGGCCTCGGCGGCCGATCTCAGTTCGTCCAGCAGGTCGTCGAAGCCGGGCGGCAGATCGTTGTCTCTCGCTATGAAAATCTTGCTGAACCTCGACGCGTCCGTCCCCTCCTCCGCCGTCAGCAGCTCCTCGAACAGCTTCTCCCCCGGTCGGATGCCGGAGTAGACTATCTCCACATCCTTCCCCGGCTCCAGCCCCGACAGCCGTATCAGGTCCGCAGCGAGGTCCTCTATCCGCACCGGCTCGCCCATGTCCAGCACGAACACCGCGCCGTTTCGTCTCATCCCGCCCGCCTGCAGTACAAGCTGCGCCGCCTCGGGGATTGTCATGAAAAACCGCGTCATGCCCGGATCGGTCACAGTCAACGGGCCGCCGCGGCGAATCTGCTCCTTGAACGTCGGGATCACGCTCCCCCGGCTGCCGAGCACGTTGCCGAAGCGCACCGACACGAACGCCCTTCCGTCCGTAGCCAGCCCCGCCGCGTCGCGGACAATCATCTCCGCAACTCGCTTCGACGCGCCCATCACCGAGGTCGGGTTCACCGCCTTGTCCGTCGAGATGTTGACGAACACCTCCGTACCTGAATCCAGCGATGCGGCCACCAGGTTCGCCGTGCCGAATACATTGTTCAGCACCGCCTCCTCCGGATTGCTCTCCATCAGAGGCACATGCTTGTGAGCCGCCGCGTGAAACACCACCTGCGGACGAAAGCGCTCGAAGGCGCGCATCAGCCTCTCGCGATTACGCACGTCCGCCACCACCGTATCGAACGGCGTTCCAACGCCCGACACCGTCAGCTCCTGTTCCAGCTGAAACAGGCTGTTCTCCCCCCGCCCCAGCAGCACCAGCCGTCCGGGCGAAAAGGGCAGCAACTGCCGGACGATCTCCGACCCGATCGACCCCCCCGCCCCCGTCACCAGCACAGTCCGCCCCTCGACGAACTCCGCTATCTCCTCCAGCCGCAGCACCACAGGCTCACGGTTCAACAGATCCTCCACCCGAACCTCGCGAATGTGCGAGATGCTGACCTTCCCCGACAGAACCTCCAGCATCGCCGGCACGATCCGCGCCGGCGCCCCCGCCCGCCGCGCCATGTCCAGCACCGAGCGGACGACCTCCCCACGCGCCGACGGAATCGCGATCAGCACCTCGTCCACCGAGTGATCCTGTACCACGCCCTGCAGCGCGTGAAGCGGCCCAAGCACCGGCAATCCCAGAAACGTGACCGTCCTTTTCGCCGGGTCGTCGTCCAGAAACCCCACCGGCTCCAGCCCCGCCTCCGGGTGACGAAGCATCTCGCGCGCGATCAGCACCCCCGCGTCCCCCGCCCCCGCGATCAGCACCCGCCTTGCCTCCGGGCGCGCCTTTCCCCCCTCCTGGAAAAGCCGCGACAGCGCCCGAGCCCCGCCCCACAGAAAGACCGTCACAAGCCCGTCGATAAGCGGGATGCTCCGCGGCAGCGGAAAGTAGGGCCGTCCCAGTAAAAACGACGCCCCCGACGTCATCACCGTGAAAAGAATCGCGCACTGCCCGATGCGCACCAGGTCGCTCATCCCCACGTTCTGCCACGACTGTCGGAAGAGCGAGAAATACCAGTTCAGAGCGACCTTGAGCAGCCCGGAAATCATTATGTATGGAAGAAGCGACCCGGCGTACAGATAAGGCAGAGGCAGGCCGAGTCGAAGCGCAAACGCAGCCCACGCCCCGAAGAAGCCCAGCGCCGTATCCATCAAAAGCTTTATGGCGCCCGAGCGCCGTCTGAAAAAGGGAAGCATGGAGGACCTCCTGCCGCGATGATCGAGAGAAGTAGCCGAGGACATTATATCAGAGGGGGGAGGCTAACCCTGTCATCCCGACTCTTGGAATCCCTCGTCGCTTCGCTCCTCGGGATAAGCGATCGACACGAACGGGAAAACCGCCCGTTCGGTCGCCTGCTTATGTCATCCCGAGCGAAGCGAGGGATCTCGCTTTCCCCCTGCTATAATTACTAGTTGTATATATTTAATCTCACGTACACTCTTAATGATAGCCTGTCATGACGGCGAAAACTGAACAGGAGGCGTGAAAATGGCAGAGTTTATTCCGATGAAGTCGTCCGCGGCTTTCAGGCTCAACGCGGGCGTCGACCAGACCACTGGCAAGGCGGTAGTGAAGAGCGTGTCGATTCGCGGGGTGGACCCGGAGATCGGCGCCGACGGGCTGGAGGCTGTAAGCGACGCAGTCTCCCCACTCTTCGAGCATCCGGTAATCACGATCGAGAAGACCGTCACAGAGCTTCTCGATGTGGACTAGGGAGGTGACGGTACATGGCCAAGACTCTCAGGATGAAATTCACCACGATGGAGGGCAGGAGCCGCACCCTTTCGCTGAACCACCCGCGGGGCGACGTGACCGCCTCCGAGGTCGAGGACGCGATGGAGGCGATGATGGACGAGGACTTCCTCGCCGAGGGAATATCCGCCATAGCGGGCGCTGACATAGTGGACCGCACGGTGACCACACTCTTCTAGCGGCCTGACCGGGACACCGGGGGGAGGGAAGCCCCTCCCCCCTTCGGCATTATCAAGGAGGATCGAACATGGACGAACTTATCGCAACGATGATGCAGAGCGGCTTCTCCGTCGCGGTCGCGGCCTACCTGCTGGTCCGCATGGAGAGGCGGCTGGAGGAGCTTACCCTTGCGATACGCGGACTGCACGCAGCCATAAGCGGCTCGACGACGAGGGCCGAGCCGTGAGCGGGACAATCGACAGGCTCAACGACCTGAAAATCAGCGAGCACTTCGCCCTTCGGGAGTTCGAGTGCCGCTGCTGCCGCCGTGTAATGCTCTCCCCCGCGCTGTTGGTGCGGCTGGAGGCCCTGCGCGCCCTGTGGGGAAAGCCCGTGGTGATAACCAGCGGCTACCGATGTCCTAGCCACAACCAGACGGTCGGGGGCGTGCCCAACAGCCTTCACACAAAGGGCAGGGCCGCAGACATAGCCGCGGAGAGGCGCGAGCAGGATGCCGTCGCTGCCATGGCGCGCCGAGTCGGCTTCGACTCGATGATAACCTACGGCGCCCGGAACTTCATCCACCTGGGGGTGAAGTGAACTGAGTTGGAGCAGGACGCGGTTGGAGGAGGAGCTGGCGCGCTTCACACCGCTGGTGATGGCGACCGCGCGCAGATACACGGGGCGAGGCGCGGAGTTCAACGACCTGGCGCAGGAAGGGTACCTGGCGCTGCTGGAGCTGATACCCCTCTGCCCCGCCCCGGAGCGACTGCCGGCCTACCTGAAAAGCCGCCTACCCGGAAGGGTGCGCACGGCGGCGAGAAGATGCTGGCGGTGCGCGGAGATCTCGGCCGGGTCGGTCGAGGAGCTGGAGGGGACGGCGAACGAGCCGCGGGCGAGTCAGGCCGACCCGGACGGGACGATGGACCTTGAGAGGCTGCTGACCCCCGAGGAGATGCGAGTGGCGCGAATGCTCGCCGATGGCTACACCCAGTCCGAGGTGGCGACGGAGCTGGGAGTGACCCAGCAGGCGGTGAGCAGAAGAGTGGCGAGGATGAGGGAGAGGGTGAGACGAGATCCCTCCGGTGCTGTGCACCGTTCGGGATGACAGAATGGGCTGCGCACCGTTCGGGATGACATAAGCAGGCGACCGAACGAGCGTTTTTCCGTTCGAGTCGTTCGCTTAGGCGGCATGCACCTGGCCGCCTTCCTACAGCACCGTTCGGGATGACGATGAAAAAAGGGGCCGGTGTTAGGCCGGCCCTTTGCTCGGGGAATGAAATGCACTGGGTTGATCTCGTTGCCAACGGGCGAAGTGGACAAGTCACCCATATTGTAGCGGATAGCTTAGCACTGTTGTGCTGATAGGTAGTCGGCAATTTTACGCGTAGAGCGGTAGGTGTTTTATGAAGGGGGAGTAGAGAGGGATTGGCAGAGTTCTTGAGGTCCCTCCCTTCGGTTCGGGACGACAAGAGACGGCTGGACAACAAAAAGGCGGGGCAAAATGCCCCGCCTTGTTTGTTGCCTTGTGTTTCCGGATAGTCTCCTAAGAGTCCCTACTTCTTAAGAAGAAACAGGGGAGCAAGAAGGAGAACCGCCGCAGGCGCGAAGCCGACCGAGCATCCACCGCTGCTGCCGTGGCCGCCGGGCTCCGGAGCCACGACCGTGATCGTGACTTCCTTCTCGAGTCCGCCCTCAACCTCTTCACCTTCGTCGTCGACCTGGAAGAAGCGGATCGTCGCCTCGCCAACATTCTTCCCGGTGACACCGAGAACTATGGTGTTGGAGAGCTGTGCGGCCTCGACCTCTTCCTCGTCCTCTTCGACTTTGACGACTTCGATGACTTCGTCCTCGTCGATTACCTTGTAACCGATCTCGAACTCCTCGTCCTCGCCATCCTCAAGGGCGGCGACCATGTCCACGTAGGCGGTCAGCACATTGTACCCGCCAACTTCGAGCGTCGTCTGGCCGTCCACCACGATTCCGGGCTCCATGGGCGCAACAGCGCCGAATACCACGAACGCGGGCGAGAACCAGACCTGGTTGTTGCTGAGCGGGTTGAACTTGTCGTTGTCGAACTCGCCGTTGTCCCTGGCCGCAAGGGCTACGAAGTAGACGCCTTCCTCGAACGCCTCGTCCGCGGGCACTATTACCTGCTCGTGCCTGTTTGTGGCGTGCGGCTTCAGGATCGCGAAGTGTCCCTCGGTAAGATCCAGGTAGTTAGTTGCGAGTTCGTATGGAACCTTGTCGCCGGCCTCAGGGCCGCTAACGTCGAACACCTGGACATCGGCAGGGGTCTTGCCGACGAAGTCGGCTACCGGAAGCTCCATCTCGCCATCGCCGAGGCGGATCGTGAACATCACGAGAGCCGTCTTTTCAGCGGGCACCGAGCCGGCGCGAACCGCGGGAAGCTTGAAGACAGGAGCCGAGCCGAAGCCGTAGGCTTCCACCACTTCATCGGTGACGAAGTGCATGTAGTTCCAGTTCTCCATGGCTTCAAGCACGGCATCCGGGTATCCAGAATCAACACCCATGTTCGCAGGTCTGCCGGAGATAGCGTCGGCAAGGAACGGATCGCGGGTGAAGCCGTCGTAGCGCTGCTCAGCGTTCGGGCGGTTGCCAAGCACCCAGCCGAAACGGGGCTCCACGCCGTCGGGATAGCCGCAGCAGAGGTTCGGGGTCTTGACAAACGGCCTCTCGCCGACAACTATGTGCAGTCCGCCGATGACTTCTTCGAATCCGGAGCGAGCGTCCGCGACATCCCACGGATCCTGCTTCTTGACCGCGACAAGCGCGAAGTACTGCATCCAAAGCCACTCAACGTCGCAGGTTCTGTCGGTGGGGCATATGGTGCCGTCTGAAGCAAGTGCTCTGTCGCCCGCCTGAATCACATGATCCGGGCCTACGACAAAGTCGCGGTCTGCGCTTGTGTCGCGCAGTACAACGGCAAAAGTGTTCTTCCTGAGCTGGGACGCGGAGTAAACCTGAGTGAGCTCGCCCTGCCAGTCTCCGGCGTTGGCCTCGACCTTTATGACGTTGAGGTCGCTTGCCTTGAGGCCCTTGTACAGGTCGTTGTCAAGGCGGACCATGACCGCGACCGTGTCGGGCTCCCCTCCGAGACCGGACATGTCAAGATCTGTGCTGTAGATTCTGTCAGCGCTCCAGACGAAGACCGACGTCATGGTCTCCTGACCGATGGTGAACGGGTCGTCGTCAGTGCCAACGTTGGTGCCAGGGTTGGCGAAGAGCGCGTGGCTTATGTTGCGCGCCTCAATACGCGGAACCGCATAACCGTAATGCGTTTCTCCGTCTGCCGGCTTTTCGGTCGGGGTGCGGTCGTACACGCCCCACGGCCCGTCGTATGTGCTGCGGTCTGGTAAATCCCACACGTTGATACGGTCGGGTGCAAAGAACTTTTTGGCATCCTTGTACCACGCCTGACCGATAGGGTCTTCTTCGTCGCCGCAAATGTCCATCAGCGTTCCGGTCATCATCGGTATTGCGCGCCACACCGCGGTCGACTCGGCCTGCTGCAGGTCGAGGGCCTTCCCGCCGGCCTGACCGAGGACTTTCTGCTTATCCGAGAAATAACCGGGCGTTACTTTCGTATCTGACACTCCCACCCGGTGCCCTTCATCATCGAAGAATTTTCCATACTCATCCTCGACCGTGTATCCCACTCCGATGCTGCGCGGACTGTAACGGTTGCCCCCGCCTACGGAATTGCCGCGGTCGAACACCTCGTAATCTTCTGACAGAAGGTGCGATATCGGGCGGATTGTCTGGTGCAGGTTGTTGAGGTCCGTCCCCGCGTCGATGATCTTCGTGTCGTAGGCGAAGGACGCCCCGGCCGCCAGCAGCAATACGAGCGCCGCTACCAAAAGCTTTCTCAAAACTACCACCTCCATGATGTTATGTGAAGCAGTTGCCTTTGCTGCTAAACCTCTGGTTTGTAGCCTCTTTGCATCACCTCCGCGGTAAATTTCGGTCTGAAATGCCGTGAAACCCAGAATATCGCCTTCCCCGCGGGCGATAAAGCGAATTTTACCAGAGCGGTACGGGTCTGGCAAGACCCCTCTAGGTAAAAATACGGATTATCCCCTGAGTAGAAAGACTACACCCTCTTTGAAGCCTTGTCAACACCTTTTCGGGGAAAAGGGGCGGGTTGTGCGTAATGACGGGGGGCCTTATAATTGCCGCAGGTTGCAAATGGATGCGAATATGGTCGAGAGGGGGCTGTCGATGGCGCGCGCTAAGGGAAAGGGCGGAAAGGGAGGGCGGAGGGCGACTGATCCTCTGCGGGCCATGCCGATGGCACCGCGATGGCTCACTGTCGCGGTGTTATGCACTTCGTTAACTCTGCCGAATATTGTATTCTCAGGAAGGTTCTTCTACTCCCCGCTTCACCTGGCGAAGTGGGCGGTCGCGCTTTTCCCGCTTGCCCTGCTGGGGGCGGTCGCGGGGTGGCGGCTGCTGTTGAAGGGGCCGAAGAGGTCGCCCTTCAAGCCGGATTCTTTTGCTGTGGTGTGGCTGCTGCTGTTGCTGCACTGCGCGCTTCAGCCCCTGTGGACGGATGTTCGTTCGCCGGTCGGGCTGGTGCGGGAGTGGCTATTTTTCGGCGGCGTCTGGCTGACGTACGTGCTGGCACTTAACCTGGCGGACAGAAGGCTGCTGGACGCGGTGCTGTGGGGCGGGGTTTTATGCGCGGCGGCAAGCGTTCTGCTGGCGGAGATGCAGATGCACGGAGCTACGGGTATCTGCCCCCGCCTGTTTTATTCGTCCGCTAAAGCTTACCTGGCGAACACGGGGCAAAGGAATATGCTGGCTCTGTGGCTGGCCATCGGCGGGGCAAGCTCGGCGCATCTGGCGCTGTCGGGTGATCGGGGGCGTTTTGCTCGGTGGACGGCGGCGGGGCTGTTCACGGTCATCTCTTTCGGTTTGATCAGGACGAACAGTCTCTCCGGGTTGCTGGGGC
The DNA here is from genome assembly GCA_012521675.1 of Synergistaceae bacterium. Classification (NCBI taxonomy): domain Bacteria; kingdom Thermotogati; phylum Synergistota; class Synergistia; order Synergistales; family Synergistaceae; species Synergistaceae bacterium. The sequence goes on from JAAYLU010000051.1 coordinate 14,045, forward strand.
TTTCCGCAGCGCTTGTCGTCATGCTGCTCTTCCGGCTGCGGGCGTCTGGGAGGAGTCTGCTACGGTCGGCTATGCCTTTCATACTCGTAGGCGCGGCGGCGGCGGCGTTCATAGCCCTGTCGCCCTCGGGGGGCAAGGCCGGCGCGCTGAGGTGGAAGTTCTCGTATTACGCGTCGCGCATCCGCTCCATCGGCAGTTTGAAGCCGTGGACCGTGCTGGGAGAGAGGGACACGATCTGGGCTACGACCTTCACCATGATCGGAGAGAGGCCGATTCGGGGCTTCGGGCTGGGACAGTACAAGTGGAACTATCTTCATGCGCAGTGGGAGGCGTTGAGGCGCTGGCCGCATCTTCCCTGGGGGTACACCCAGTGGGCACACAACGAGTTTCTACAGTGGCTTGCGGAGGCGGGGGCGGCGGGGGCGGCGATAATGCTCTTTCTGTGGCTGTGGTGGCTGTGGGCGCTTGTTCGGGCGCTGATCAGGAGGTCCCCCCTGTCGCAGGAGGCGGTGTGGGGGTGCTCGTTGGTAGCGCTGTTCGGCGTCAACGCTATGTGGACTCGCCCGTTTCACAGGATAGAGAACGCCGTTTGGCTGGCGCTGGCGTTCGCGGTGGCCAACAGGGAGCTGCTTGGGGCTCTATTCCCCGTTCGGTGGCGTGAGAGGGCGCGCACCCTGGCAAGGCCGTTCGGGGCGGTCGTCTGCCTGGGCTCGGTGGCGGGTTTGCTCTACCTGGCGGACGGTGTCAGGGGGGATCGAATCCTGAGGCTGGCGAGGCAGGAGGTCAATCCGATGGAGAGGTACGACCTGCTGGATGCCGCATGGAGAAGTCCTATGGTGCGCGACTTGGCGGAGACGGAGCTGGCGTACTTTTTCATACAGTTTGGGGAGGTGCAGAAGGATCCCGACCTGATTGCCGAGGGAGTGAATCGCATGATAGATGTCTTCGAGAGCAGGCCCCATATCAAGGAGCTGGGCGTTCTGCGGGACTGGGCGGTGAAGCTGAAGCACGGGGATCTGGCAAGGTATGTCTCCTTCTTCTCGGACATTCCGGCGGACCTGGCGGAGGCGGGGGAATGAGGACGAGCGCACTCGACTTCGGGCTTCCGGTTCCGCGCAGGTTCGCGGCTCTTTGCTTTTTTACTGCCCTTGTTCTGCCGAACCTGGTCTTCTCGGGAGTGTACTTCTACAATACGCTGCACCTGATGAAGTGGACGGTAGCTATGGTGCCTCCGACGGTTCTGGGGGTTTTCGTCTTCTTCCGGGTGGCTAGGCGGGGCACGAAGGCCACGGGCTTCCACCTGGACGGGTTTGCGACCGTTTGGCTGGCGCTTCTGCTTTATATGACGGTGCAGCCGCTGTGGGCGAGGGTCCGCTCTATGGACGGGCTGTACCAGGAGTGGTTCTTTCTGTCGCTATCGTGGATGGTCTACGTGCTGTTCACCCTGGGCGCGGACGAACGGATTACCAGGGCTTGTCTGTGGGGTGGGCTTGTGAACGCGGTGGTGAACGTCGTATTCGCGGAGATGCAGATCCGCGGACTGAACGAGCCTTTTCACTTCATAATACCCGCTCCCTTCCATTATATCGGCAACACCGGGCAGCAGAACATGCTGGCTCTGTGGCTGGCGATGAACTGCGTCGGCGGGAGCTTTCTGCTGATGATGGAGGATAGGAGGAAGGCGAGGGCCGTAGCGGGGGCTCTGCTGGCGGTGTGTTTCTGGGGGCTGCTGCAGTCGACAAGCCGCTCGGGGGTGCTGGCGTTTGCGACGGGGTTTATGGTCCTTTCGGCGTTTTTTCTACGAACGGGGGGAAAGAAACGGCTTGTCAGGGTGCTTTTAACAACTGCGCTGTTGGTATGGGTCGGCGTGCTGAACCTGGCTATAAGCGACCGCATCGCCACCCTGGGGCGCAAGTTCGAGGAGATGCTGGAGCAGCCCACCTCCTTGGCGAACAGGGCGAGCATCTGGGCCACGTCGTGGACGATGTTCGCCCGGAAACCGGTGAGGGGCGTCGGACTGGGGCAGTACAAGTGGAACTATCTGCACTCCCAGAGGGAGATGCACAAAAGATGGCCGCACTCGGATTGGATGTATACCCACTGGGCGCACAACGAGTTTCTGCAGTGGTTTGCGGAGGGCGGTATCGTCGGGGGCGCGTTGATGCTCTTTCTGTGGGGATGGTGGGCGTGGTCGGCTTGGCTGGCCTTTTGGCGGAAGACGTCGCTGTCGCCGGAGGCCTGCTGGGGGAATGCCATGGTGGCGTTGTTCGGGTTCAACGCGATCTGGACGCGGCCGTTTCACAGGATAGAGAATGTGCTCTGGCTAGTGATGGCCTTCGCCCTGGCGAACAGGGAACAGCTGAGGCCGCTGTTTCCCCTGCCCTCGCCGAAGCGCTTCGAGAAGGGCGGGAGGCTGCTGGCGGGGGCCGTGTGCGCTTTCTCATTGGCGGGACTGCTGTTCTTCGCCAACGGAATCCGGGCGGACAGGCTGATGAGGCTCTCCACGATGGTGGAGGGGGACTACTTCGATCCGAGGGTGCAGGAGGAGTACACGGGCTATCTGCACAGAGCCACCGGCTCCGCAATGACGCGACACGAGGCTCGTTTGAACCTGGCGTACAATAAAGTGGTCATTGGAGAGTCCAGCAGGAATACGGACATGATCGTGGAGGGGCTGCGGGAGCTTGTCTCCTGCTTCGAGAGGGAGCCGCACCAGAGCGAGCTGCACTACCTCCTGGCATGGGCGCCGCGCCTGGGGAAGAAGGATTTCACCGAGTACTTCGAGTCCTTCGGATACGATCCTGAGAAGCACGCGAGGAAGGTCGGTAGCGGCAAGTGAAGGGCGTGAGGAGGAAGGCGGCTAAGTGCATTCCGCCTTCCGATAATGTCATCCTGAGGAGCGAAGCGACGTAAGCAAACGACAGGCGCAGCGAAGCGAGCCTTGTCGATCGCTATCCCGAGGCCGGAGGCCCGAGGGGAAGGATCTTGGCTTTTGCGGAAAGGCAAAGGCAAGGGCGAGATCCCTCGGCTATGAAACCGCCTCGGGATGACATAAAGAAGCGTTCGTTCGGGATGACACCACACCGCCTCGGGATTGCAATAACGCCAAGGCGGGGCTGAAGCCCCGCCTTGGCGTTTATTTTACCGCGAGTTGCGTTACTTCTTCAGAAGTAAGAACAACGGGGCCACCAGGAGAAGCGCCACTGGCTCAAACGCTCCCGTGCTGCATCCGCCGCCGCCTCCCCTGTGGGTTCCCGTGCTCACGCAGACAAATGACGGGTCGCTGATACGGGCCGCCGCCGGGTTGAGGTCGAATGGGCCTCCGTCACGGATCGCAAGGGCTAGGTAGTAAGTCTCGCCCGAGCTAAGCACTTCGTCGGACCTCAAGAAGGTGGCCCTGTCGGAGCGGACTATGCCGAATTTGCCGTCCGCCAGCTTTGAAGGATCATCCACGAAGGTGAAGGGCTTGGATTGGGAGGCGGACGTGGAGACGACCTTCACAGGCATCACCAGGCCGGCCTTGTGGCCCGCAGGGTCATCGACTGGAAGCGGGAAGAGGAAGACGGCGGAGACACCTGCCTCCGAGACGGACGCCGTGAAGACGGGCAGCTTGAGGTAGGCGCCCGAAACCACGCTGTTCCCCAAATGGGACAGGTTGTTCTCCAGGACGCTTTTCTTCAGCGTCAAGTAGTGACCTGCGGAGGAAGCAAGCTCCACCGTTTCCGCTGCCGCGTCGTTAAGCCCTGATTCGGCTATCGTGGCGGGAAGGGTGGCCTGAGGCGCCTCAAACCCGGGAGGCAGCGGGAATGCCGGGATCACCGGCTGGAATGAGGAGACTGCGACGTTCGCCTGGCCCTTCTCATCGTTGCCGTCGGCGCTGGTGGCA
>JAAYLU010000052.1 GCA_012521675.1 Synergistaceae bacterium
ACGAGGAGACCGCGGAGTTTCTCTTCGGAGAGCTTCTCGAGAAGGGAGAGAGCGTCCTCATACCGCCTCCGAAATTCGTCCGCGAAGACATGGAGGAGTTGTGTGACAAGGCTGACTCGGTAATCCGAGGGCGCGTTACCCAATTGCGGGAGGATCTGGAGACAGCCAACCACGTCTTCGTAGAGAGGAGGATCCAGACTGTATCCTCGTTCTACGAAAGGATTTTGAATCAGAGGAGGGAACGCCTTGCGAACGAAAAGGCTAAACTCAAACCCGACGAGAAAATCGTGCGCATGCTCAACGGAGAGATACGAAACCGTGAAGTCGAGATGGGTGCCGAAATCCGAAAGATCGATCGCAGAAGAAGCGTTTCGACGGCATACAGTCCCCTGTGCTGCGGTTGTTTGAACGTGCGTTACGAATGACGCAGGAGGTGGAGGAAACATGGGACTCTTGAGCTGGCTTAAAAGGCTTTTCACGCAAGGGACCGAAGGAATAGAAGAGATCAAAGAAACCAAAGAGATCAAAGGAACAGGAGGAAGTGATCCAGCCCCGTCTGAAAACGGACGATCCGGCGAGCAGCCCTCTTCGCTAGACGTAATTACGCCCAAGGAGGCGAAAGAATCTACCGTCGAACCGCTCGCTCCCGAGCGGAAGAGGCCCCCGATCAGGCCTGTCCAACCGGACGAGGACGAACGAGTGAAGGTCTGGGTCGGTCTCGACTTCGGAACGAGCTTCACGAAAGTAGCGTACAGAGTCTTGGGCGGATCCAGGAAGGTCATTCCTCTGTGCATGAATCAAGGATCCTCCATTCCGTACGGGCTTCCATCGCTGCTCGCCTTCGACGGAGAGAAAATCCTCTTCGGGGACGAGGCCGAGAACTTCCTCCGCGAAAGCCCGTGGCATCAGGGCGTACGATGCGTGAAAATCCTCTTCGCCGGAGATGTCGCCGACGAATACAAGGACGAAAGCCTCTCCGCCCGTTTTCGCGAATACTGCGAAGGTCAGATTATCGACTCCTCTCTGCTGGAGCCGGGATACTTGGTCGCGGCGTACTTCGTCTGGATAATGAACAGAACAAAGAAAGTTCTTCGGAAGGAACTGGGTACGAACCCTCTCGTGAATTTCAACGTCTGCTTGCCCATAGACACCTACGAGAAAAAGAACGTTCGAAGCGAGTTCCAGAGAGCGATCAACGTCGCGGAGCATCTGGAACTTCTGTGGGACGAGAAGAGTGACTCCGGAATGCTGAAAACCATAGCTGCTCTATGGAAAAAAACCTCCGACAAGGAGTTGAGCAACTCCAAAGTTCATCTCGTCCCCGAGGCCGTCGCTCAGATGGCCTCCTACACGAACTCCCTCGGAGCGGAGAAAAAGATACACGGCGTCATCGACTTCGGAGCGGGAACTATCGACTTCTCAATCTTCAATCTGCGTGACGAATCCGAGGAGGGGAAATGCGTCTACTGGTACAATGCCGTCACATTCCCCGGAGGGATGGAGGGGGTGGAGGAGATAGTCGCGAAACACCGCTCGAAAAGCGACGGGAATATATCTTTCGGAGAGCTTCGGAAGGCTATTGAGAACATCTCCGCAGAAAGCCCTGTTGTTCTTGAAGAGGTGAAAGAGCTGCTGGAATCCGTCTGGGAGAAGGCTCGTTTTCCGGTCTGGGGCAAGGCGTATGCCAAGATGAAAAAGGAGAGCGAATGGAAGAAGGAGAAGGTGAAGGTATTCGTCTGCGGAGGAGGAAGCAAACTGCCCTTCGTGAGAGATATCTTCGGAAGATCGTGGTATCGCGACGACTGGGGGCCTTACGAGGTTGCCGATCTGTACGCTCCTTCCGACTTCTCGGGGAGTCCTTCCGACTTTTCCCGTCTTGCCGTAGCCTACGGCCTGACGACGCCGCGACCTGAACTGATGGAGTACGTCCTTCCGAAGGACTGTAAGGATCAGACGCCCCCCACTCGTTACGTGACAACGGAGAGGGACGGAGTATGGGGACCGGTATATTTCGATAATCACTGATGGGGAGCGCGGACAAAATCTTGGACTCGAAAACTCGAGACAGAAGGAAGTTTATGTGCTCAAGAGAAAAAAGAATAAAAGCAGTGGGATTGTGCTTCAAATTTGGGAAAAGTGCCGCGTCCGTGATAAGAGAATTGGGGTAACCGGATCGAAAGACGTTGCGGATGTGGTATGGGTAACATCTCGAAGAACAGAGGACCGGAACGGTACGCGACGGGTATGGGTGCTGCGTACCCAGGGTTCAATTGCACATAGCATGTGATAGAAAATCGGATTATTTGCGCACCTAGGCGTTTTTTTGAGCAACCGGCTGTCGGATGTCTTCTATCCGTTGCCAAGCCTACATGATCATTCACGAGGTTGTCCCGCTGAGGCGAGTTATAATTAAAGTGGCGGTCTATAATGAAAGCCTTGTGCTGAACTGGAGGGAGACCATGTTGAACAGCACCGTGATCCTGAACTTTCTCAAACGTCACAAGCGCGAGTTTGAAACTCGCTTCTCCGTGACGCGGATTGGTCTGTTCGGCTCGGTCCTACACGGCACCGCCGACGAGACGAGCGACGTGGACATTCTGGTAGAGCTGTCCAGTCCGACGTTCGATAACTACATGGATCTGAAATTCTTCCTCGAGGATCACTTCAAACGACCTGTGGACCTGGTGTTGGCGGACTGTTTGAAGCCTCGCATAGAACCAGTCATCACCAGCGAAGTATCCTATGCGTGGACATCATAGGACTTTAAAGCGTATTACTCTTTCTTTGCGAGAGCGGGGAGTGGCTCGGATTGCTATCAATTATTTTGCGAAAACTCTTGAAACAACCGCCCTGTTCCGCCCTTGGAATTCACTGTTCCATTGAGTAGACCGTAAGCGTGATGGGAACCAGCTTGGTGTTACAAAGCGGTGTTACAAAACGGCAGAGCGTTTTTTAAGGATCCAGTGGTTGCAAGGGTTTGCGAATGCGAGGTGAATGGCTGTGAATCCCACCTTCTCCGCCATTTTTCAATCCTCGAACACGAGCCGAACGAGGAATGGTGTCCACGAGAAGACCCTCCTGTCACTATTTTACAGTTGTTGCAACGGTTATTCAGCTGTCAAGGTCCTGCGATTGTTGAGTAAATAATAAGGAGAATCCCCATGGAGATTTCGACCAGCAACAGCAAGCATCTGACCGCCCTGATAATAGCCATAATCATCCTTATTTGGGGCATAGCCCTCTTTTTGGTCAATAGGCAGTACAGCAGTAAATATGATGATTATGTTGCATATCGAAATGAAACCTTCGATAATGCAATTGACAGCGTTGTCAGAGTTTATGAAAATTTTTCCAACTTCATTTTTGCCTCCGCTATCGATAACGACCGGATCAAGGCCTACCTCTACGTGGCCAACTACGGTGATGAAGAGGAAAGGGCGAAAATAAGAAAGCAGCTGGCCGTGGAATTGCGCGAAACCCATGAACTTATTACAAAGCATAACTTCAGGCAATTTCACTTTCAGCTGGCCAACGGGGACAGCTTTTACCGCTTCCATAACCCGGGCAAATACGGTGACAACCTCCTGATCGTAAGGGAATCCATGAGGATTGCTAATCTTGAGCATAGATATGTCACAGGCTTTGAAGAAGGAAGAATTTTCAGCGGCTACCGTTTTGTCTACCCCTTAAACTACAAGGGCTATCATTCGGGGAGTATAGAGATTTCAATATCGCCCCAATGTATACTGGATGAGCTGTACTCCCTCGATAGCAACAGGGACCTAGGCTTTATCCTGTCCAAATCGGTAATGGAGGAGACAGTTTTTCTTGACGAGCAGGCCAGGTACAAGACGTGCCATATTTCAGAAGAATATGTGTATGACGTGGAGATCCTGGCAATAAACGAGGCAAGGCAGGATGGATTAAAGCTGCACCAAGAAAAAACTTTTCAGGCAAAGCTCAGAAAGCTCATTGAAAAAGACCTGCGAACCAAGGCGCCCATCACCCTGGCCATGGACTTTGACGGGAAAACGTACCTTGTCCAGTACCGCCCGATAAAGGATATATCACAACAGCCCGTCGGCTATTTTTTCAGCTACAAGGAGGACAGGCAGATCCAGGCCTTTGCAATGTCCAGAAAGGTCGTGGCCATTTTGGCTACTGTCATAATGCTGATCCTCATCCTTCTAGTTGCGTATATGCATAGAAGCCAGAGAGAAATCCAAAGAATGGCCATGACCGATAATTTAACGTCCGTTTACAACAGGCACTCTTTTTACGCCCTTGCCGGCAGGGAAATTGCAAGGGCGGACAGGACCGGCGAACCTCTCTCGATTGCCATGGTTGACATAGACTTTTTTAAAAAAGTTAATGACAACTTCGGCCATGCAATGGGGGACCAGGTGCTGAAAACAGCTGCAGGGCAGATAAAAGACAACGTCAGGAAGACCGACGTATTGGCCAGGTACGGCGGAGAGGAGTTTATCGTCCTTCTGCCTTCAACGGGCGCAAAGGACGCATATATTGTTGCGGAGAGAATAAGGAATTGCATTGAAGGTTACAGGTTTGAAAAAATGGGCGGCATCACTGTGAGCATTGGCCTTTCTGAAAGAGTTGACAAAGAAATCATCGACGATGTAATAAACAAGGCGGACACAGCCTTGTACAAGGCCAAGGAGGCCGGAAGGAACAGAACCGTTGTCTATGAATAATATCCTGTATTTTTGTACCCCCCCCTATGTCACAATAGATGTCGTTTTAAAGCCGCTGCCTGCCTAACGGACCGCATCCAGTTCGGCCTTCAGATCGTCCAGCGGCTGTTCTTCCGTAGAACCGACCTCATCCCGGTTCTGCCGGAGAAAGTCATAAACGCCCAGAAAAAAAAACAGCAGAGCCGCCAGAGGGAACAGGGGACGCAGAAATGAAAAGTCGAAAACAGCAGTTATTTTCAGGAAGACACACCTCTCGGCCTTGGGATAAAAGAAGCTCAAAGATCTTTCCTTGTCATTACAAATAGGAGAATGTTAGCGAATCCCGTCCTTTTTCCTTTGTCTCGTAAAGGGCTATATCCGCCCCGTGTACTAATTCTTTGAAGCTTGTTTTGTTCCCCTCGGCAATGGCCACGCCAACGCTTATGGTGGAACGGAACGTTGGCAACCCCTCCGGCGACAGGGGGGTTTCCCGCCACTTGCGGACCAGACCTGTAATCCTAGAAAGAAGATTGTCAATATCTTCATCTGCGACGCAGGCAACGGCAAATTCATCCCCGCCAAACCTTGAAATAATATCGGTGGAGCGAAAAGTATTCTTCAGCAGAAGCGCCAAGGACTTAAGGGCATGGTCGCCCGCAAGATGACCGTAGCTGTCGTTGATTTGTTTAAATTCATCCAGGTCGATCAGCGCAAACACGATGGTAGAATTGCAATCGCCACAATTTATGATTTCATCTACGCTGCGCTCAAGGGTCGTCCTATTCAACAATCCTGTAAGCGGGTCGGTGGTCGCAAGCTGAGAGACTTCCCCCAGTTTTTTGTAGAGCAGCGTTGTGGCCAGAAAGGAGGCTAGGGCCTGTACTGTCTCCACGTCATTCTTATTTAAACGGTTTGAAAATGGAGGGGATTCTGTCTCTCTGCCCGTGATAAGTATGCCATATAAATCCTCTTCCAACACAATGGGGACAGATATTAGAAAGGGCAGTTTTAAGATGTTCCTGATTCCGGCAAGATGGTTTTCATCATCTTTCCCGGTGATCAGCAGAGGGACGGATGGGTCCGAAAATTCCGGTTCGACCGCAAGGGGCAGTCCCAGCAGGATTCTCTCATCCTCCTGGGAATAGCCCTGCAAAATAGCTGGTATGAACTTGTCCCCGTGATACGGTAAAAGAAGAGCTGTTTTATGCATGCTGAGAGAAGCGTTAATTCGCCGGGTGGCCGTTAAAAAAATATCACCCCTGTTTTTCATATCTCTGAAGGAACTCGAAAAATCGGCCAGGATTTTAAATCCCCGCCGTTTTTGCTCCAGCTCATTTCTTATGGCGATGTTTTGTGAGTCTAGGGACAGGATCTTGGCAGTATTCTGAATGCAGAGACTTTGCAGATTCTCACGGGACAGGCGTTTTTCTCTGGATGCTTCCCCGTTGATTTCCCATGCTGTTTTTATGGGGGGGGTTGGACGGGCGGCGCTCCCTTTGGATTTTGAAAACACGCAGAACACACCGGTCCAGTCAAGGCTTCTGGGCCTGCCTCCCAGGGCCGCGATCTCCACTCCGGTGTAGATGCCGAACAGCGGGAATCTGTCTTTTGCAATATCCTGTACAACAAGGGCGTCCTCCAGGTCTGCTCCCCCCAGCCCCGCCGCGCGCCCGGCGCAGTTAATATAAAGGGCGAAGAAGGGCTCTCTGTCCTCCAGGGAGTCCAACAAACCCCGGATGGATGGGAGTATATAGTCAAGCTCAATCCTTCGGTGCATTATCTGGAAGCTGGTTCCTTCAACCATGTCGGGCTCGAACATGATAATGGCCCGTTTCTCTTTATCTATGCCCTGGCATAGCCTGCTTGCATATTTTTTTTCATCGTACTTTTCATTCGCTTTCCCGTGGTTTATCCCCAAAATCAAAAAAAAGGGATATTCCTCCGGCGCGATATCCGGCCCCAGGAGGCCGTCCATAAAGTCGAGGGCCGGAACCCCGTCAATTTCCAGAATTGCGGCGCCTTCTGCCCTGGTTACCTTGAAATAGTCTGAGGAAGGTCGGCATCCGTGGACGATCACACTGTCTATGGCGATGTCGCATGAAAAGCCAAGGACCATGGCGTGGTGTTCGTCCACCCTGTCGCCCAGAAACTGCTCCGTAGGGGTAAAGATATGGTCGCCTTGAAAGCCCGCTCCCATAATGTCGGGAAGAAATCCGAGCTGCTCTTCTATCCCCTCCAAAATTCTTGTAGCAGAAGCAAGAGTGCCGCCTGAAGGCGATCTTTTTATGCTGTCGAAAAAAAGCAATAACTGGTCTTCAGTGGAAATGCCTTTGTCTGAGAGCTTCTTCCCGAGCCGGGCTCCGGTATCCCTTTCATCTCTGTCAAGTCCGCCCTCGCAGATTGAATAGAAATTTGAGCCGTCCAGCCATACGCAGGCGACTCCCACCTGGTCTCCGCCGTAGCCAAAGCGGTCGTTGGTAATAATCCCTGTGGCGCCTCCGCCGAAGATCGCGCGGGCGTTTCCGGTCGCGCGGGCCGCCTCCTGCCTTACCGTCTCAAGATCATGGCGGGCAGTACAAAAGAGCAGCACCAAGTCGCAGAGGTCCGTCCTGCCCGCCCTTTCAAGGGCATTTTGGGCCGCATTTCTTCCCGCGAGGGCGCTGTCAGGATGATCGCAAAATCCGACTTCAATTTGCATGATTTAACTCCGCAAGCATAAGTGCCGCATTTCTCCTTCTAAAATGAGTCTACCTAAGCATCCTTATTCTAAATCTGTCCCTTGCAATATGCAAATATTTTGCTTAAACCTAAATCCGCAGGTTCCTCTCTGCAAAGGGGAGAAAAGGTCCCCGGGCCGATAGTTCGAGGTGTTTTTTCCATTTCGGGCTATCGGCCTGACCTTGCCCTGCGATTGTCATCCTAAAATCCCGCTTTTTGTATCTATGTTTAGCTCTGTAGGGCGAAAGCCTCCAGAATTTCCCTCTGCGCTTTGGTCGTCTCCGAACGGATGACTCCGTACCGGTGGGAGTGTCTCACTTCCGTCAAGGACTCCATCTCGTTTAGCCTTCCGAGATACCTCATTTCATAGATACATTCTCCGGGAGATGAGGTTTATGCCGCACTCTGCCTACCGCACGGCTACTACAGTCTCTTTTGCATATCAGACCTGGAAACGACCGGGAACAGGCTTACTCACAAAAAGCCGGACATGACAGGCAAAATTCGCTGAATTAAGCTATACTATACGCTAAATCCTCATCTGGAGGGCGGCGAATGTCTCTCGGGAGAAGGGTGTTTCTTTATGTCTTCGTCACCATACTGCTGATGCTGTCCCTGGCAAGCCTCTCGTCGAACTATATCACGGTTCGGGCGTTCGAGGACGTTGAACGTCGCTTCTTCGAACAGGTCATGGGCAGAGTGCAGAACAGGCTGCGCGAGGAACTCAGGGTAATCGGGAACTACGCTTCCGACTGGGGTGCCTGGGATTCCATGTACCTGTTCATGGAGCATAAGGACAGCTCTCTGTTCCCGGACATGGTCGACCCTGTAACGCTTCGCGCCCTCGGTCTCGATTTCCTCGTCCTCATGGCATCGGACATGAAACCTCTTGCAGCATTCGCTGTCGGCGAGACCGGCGAGAGTTACCTCCTCGGCCCGGAGGCGCTTCGGGTTGTTAAAGAAGTCGCCCCGGAGTTGATGGCGGAGGCGGCGAATGGTCCCTTCACCGAACTGAGCTCCGTCAACGAAAGTGTATACCTCGTGGGGGTCGCCCCCGTGGTTATGACGAACCGCACCGGCAAACCGCGGGGCTTCGTGATGACGGGAGTCTCCTTGACGAGAAACGCCAACAGGCTGTCATCCCTGCTGGGCACGGAGTTTTCAATCGTACCGAAAAAAAACGGTCCGGTGATGGGGGACACCGTGGAGGTAGAGGAGGACGGCCCGGACATGGCGACGGTGAGGCAGGCCTGGAAGCATACCCTGCCCTCCGAAGATCCCCTGGTAATCGAAATTCCCCAGCAGAGGCCGATCAACGTAATAGGGCGAAAAGCAGCTTCACACTCCTATGCCTGGGTTTTCATAAGCGGCGCCGGAATTCTAGGGGTCGTGATGGTCCTTTTGAACTACCTGATAATCCGGCGTCTTGCCATTCTGCGCTCGGTCTCCGACATGATAGTGAGTGAAGGGGAGGTGGGGCTTCGCATGCCGGTCTCCGGCAACGACGAGATCACAACGCTGTCGTCGTCCTTCAACTCCCTGCTGGACACCCTGGAAAACCTGATCTCCGACATCCCCGACGCCATGTTCATAATCAACAAAGATGGACGGCTGGTGATCGCCAACGACGAGGGGAAGAGAGTTCTCGGCATTGCCGACGACACCGGGCTTCGTGGTATCGAGCTGGGTTCATTCCTTAAACACGGTTCGGTCGGAAAAGGTCGCGTCATGGACATCGGAGTCGGCCTTCAGTTCGCAAGCTCCGACGTCTTTGAGGCGGAGCTCGCCCTCCCGGACGGCACTGTCATTCCAACGGAAGTGAGAAGACGGGATATTATTTATGGGAAAAGGTCTTTCCAGCTCTTTCTCGCAAGGGATATAACCGAAAGGAAGAACTACGAGCAGCGCCTTGCGAGAAAGGCCTATTTCGACGACCTGACAGGGCTGCCCAACAGGGCGGCTTTCATCGAGGGCCTGCGCAAGTTGAGCAAAGACAAGGCGTGGGAGGACGGTTCCGTCTCGGTAGCGGTGATGAACCTTGATAAATTCAAGCAGATAAACGAGCTGGTGGGAACCGTCAACGCCGACAGGATTCTTTTAATAATCGCAACCCGCGTCGGCAGTCTGTTGAATATGGAGTCCAGGCTGTACAGGACCGGGGGGGACGAGTTCTCCGTGATCGCGCGATTCCCCGAGAAAGAGGCTCGCGCCAGGACAGAGGCGCTCATGGAGCGGATTCACCGGGCGGTCGGAGAGCCGTGCCCCGTGGGTGACGATACAATATTCCCCAGCACGAGCATAGGAGCGGTCGTCGGGCCCAGCGGGAAATGGAAGCCGTCGGACGTGATCAACAGGGCTCAAAGCGCCCTCAAAAAGGCCAAGAGGACCGGGATAGGCTTCACCTCCTACCTCTATGGCGACGAAAATGACGATGAGGCTCAGGGCATGGAGACGATAAACGTCCTCAAGATGAGCGCCGAGATGACCACCGGCATCGAAAGGGGCGAGTTCGTCCCCTACTTCCAGGCGGTGATGCCGGTCTCGGGAGGCCCTGTGCTTGGCTTCGAGACTCTTGCCAGGTGGAAGCACCCCGTCCGGGGCCTGCTCTCCCCCGAGGACTTCGTGCCCCTTGCGGAGCACACAGGCTTTATCGACAGGATCGACCTCGAAATGATCGAGAATGCCCTGAAGGCATCCGCCGAGGCAAAGAGGATCAACGCCTCATCGGACATCTTCTTCTCGGCGAACAGCTCCCCCCTCTTCTTCAAGGCATTCTTTCCGGAGGAGATAGTCGAGGCTTTCATCCGCAGGACCGGAGCCGAACCCTCCCTCTTCACCCTGGAGGTCACAGAGAGCCTCCTCATCGAGAATATGGAGGAAGTCTCGAAGAAGCTGTTCCGCTTCAAGGAGCTCGGGATAAAAATAGCCCTTGACGACTTCGGCACCGGGTACTCGTCGCTCCAGTACCTGGTCCGGCTTCCCTTCGACTACATAAAGCTCGACAGGACGTTCATCGAGAGGCTGTTCCAGTCAGACGATTACGAACGGCTGCTCAGGGCGATTATCAATATGGCGGGTGAAATGCAACTTGAAATAATTGCCGAGGGTGTTGAAACTCAGGAACAGCTCGAATGGCTCAAGGCTGCGGGCTGCACAAAGATCCAGGGTTTCCTCTTCTCAAGGCCGGGGCCTTGGGAGGAGGCGCTCGGGCTGATAAGGGGGGATCTTGGATGAAGGGCTTCCGGTTTAGAATCCTGTCCGCGGGACTGATGCTTCTGCTCCTTTTGCCCCTCTCCTCTGTTGCGGAGGAGAGAACTGCCACGATTCTTTTCTTCGCGGACTTAAAAAGTCGACTCGCCCCCGTGTCGATCAAGGCCAACAAGACAACGGTCCAGTTCGGAGGACTCGTGAACGGAGCGGCGCTGCTAAGGTCGGAGCGAGGCAAGAACCCCGCAACGGTCGTCCTGGCTGGTGGCGACTCGGTTTCGGGGCTTATGTGGCATACCTTTGCAGGAACCCCGGAGTTCTCCGCTATGGAGGAAGCGGGGGTGCAGGCCGTGCTGCTGGGGAACCACGAATTCCACTACGGGTCGGAACATCTGAAGAAGGCCCTTTCGGGAAGGTCCATGCACATTATCGCGTCGAACCTTTCGTTTGCGGACGAAATGCTTGCGGAAATTGTAAAGAGATGGACGATCATAGAGGCGGGCGGAATACGGTTAGGCGTATTCGGCCTGGCCTCGCCCACCCTTATGACCGAAAACTACCCGGTCCCCGGCGTCGATCTAGACGACGACATCCACCGCGTAACCGCCTCGATGGTTGACGAGCTCGGGAGAAACGGGGCAGAGGTCATACTGGCCCTCAGCCGCCTCCAGCGAGAGGACAATTCCAAACTTGCCTCGAGCGTCGATGGAATTCATGCCATTCTTGGCTCGTCCTCTCACAAAGAGGCCCCGGAGCCCTCTTTCGTAAAGAACCCGGGAGGGTGGGATACGGTTTTGGCGGACGTCGGGGACTATCTGGCATTTGTCGGAAGGCTGGATCTCACCGTGCGCAAAGGTAAACTGTCTCGGAACGACGTTTCGTGGAGGCTCCTCGGGGTAACCCCGCAGGCGGGCGTCCACGAGGGGGTGCAAAAGATCGCACTCGAGTACGAGAGGCGGCTTAACGAAGCCTTCCTCATCCCCATGGCGGTTTTTGATAATCCTGTCGACGGTAAAAACGTTTCCCTGAGGAGCGGCGAGAATGCACTCGGCAACCTGATCGCCGATTCGCTGCGGCTCCGCTTCAGGACAGACATTGGGATGGTAAACGGCGGCGGTGTAAGGGGGGACAGGTTTTACCCTGCGGGCAGCGTGTCGTGGCGCACGTTCCACGAGATGCTCCCGTACTCCAACAAGATCTACGTAGTAACTCTAACCGGAGAACAGATAAAACAGCTTCTTGAGTTTTCCGCCTCGGCTCTCAAAGGTGGGCCCGGAGACAACTACGACCCGGCGCTGAGGCCCCCGACGGGCGCTTTCCTCCAGGTTTCGGGGCTGCGGGTTCGATTCTCGCTCGAAGGCGAGCCCTCCCTGGTTGACTGGGAGGGGAAGGAGTTGAGGCGGGGGAGCCGCTTAAAAGACGTTTCCGTTCTCAATGACGGGGAGTGGGTTCCCCTTGACGACTCGACAATGTACACTATCGCGATCAACTCCTACGCGGCGGAGGGCGGCGACAAACTCTCGGTATTTACACGCGGTCCGTTCCGCGACACGGGCGTGGTCGATGTCGACGCCCTGGTCGAGCATATCGTCACCAGACCCGGCAGCAGAGTGACCTTTGCGACCGACGGAAGAATAGCCTTCGAGGATTAAAAAACTTCAAACTCCACTCGCAGCCGCGAAGGGGGTTTCTAAAACTGCCGTTGGTCAAAGTGGGATGTGGCGGCTCGGTCCTCCGCGGTACTGCCTACGAGGCGAGCGACGTGGATATTTTGCGTAGCTGTCCAATCACATGTTCGCCAATTACGTTGTTTCTAGGAGGCCGCGGTAGGGTCTTGTGCTAAAGGCCCTGCTGTTGTATCCTCTGTGTTGATTCTGGATTTGCCGGAGGTGTGTCGTATGCCTGCAAGCTTCTATATTGGCCGGCTCTATGTTTTTCATATTTCAATAGGTGGTATTCTATGATCGGCTTGGCCGGAGACCTTCCAGAATGCCACAAAGAGGCATACTCCGCGCTTGAGAAATACCATGGCGAGGGAGACGCTTCCGCTTTGCCCTCTCCCCAGAAACTGGCGTCTTTGCACAGATTTTTCGCAAGGCGTTTCGCAGGCGGCGCCCCGCACAATACCACGGATGGACACCGCTTGTTGTTGGACATCGGCACTTGGGGCGACCCGGGCGAGTCGCCTTCCATCGCGGGAGATTCGGCCCTGCTGATAAGAACCCTGTCCGAATGGATAGAGGATACACGCCGCTTGCTGGAGGACGGAGAGGGCGGATATATCTACTCTAGGTGCGACAACGCCCTTCTCGCTTCGTCGGCCAGGCTTCAATCCCACTCCGAAAGAGTCCACATGATGCTTCCCATACTCCTCAGTACCCTGGGGAACCCAACGGCAGACGGCGGCCATCTCGTCATGCCCAAACAGCGCGCGGAAAGCCTGACCGTCTATTTCCTGGAGTCGCTCGACCTTAATTCTCGATCCATAATGCGTTTCAGCGTGCTTGAACCCGAAGAAGGCGCGGGCACGGAGGAGGAGCAGGAGGAGAGAAGGGCCGAGAACGCCCTGAAACACAGCAGCTTCCCCAAGCTGCTCGAAGGGTTTCGCAGAATGAGGAAGGCCGCCATCGAAGAGGACGGGAGCGACCTTGTCGTCGACCGCCTCCTTGCCAGCATCGACTCCTTGATCTTCGAGTCGCTCGTCTATTATTCATACAAAAAAAGCCTGTCCGAGATCAGGCGAAAAAGAAAGGCTATGCTCCTTAAGATCAACGAGGTGCATCTCTCGTCAGACCTCGCCCTGCCGGAGGTCCTCAAACAGGAACTGGACAGGTTGTACACGTCGATGGAGAGATCGTGCAGAAACCTGACCCCCGCCGACGCCGAGGAAAAGTCGGGATACAATCCGTTCCTTATTCAAAATCGCTCCTCAGCGGATGCCAGCGCTGAAAAAAGGAGAGATGGGAGAGCGACCTCCTTCCAAAGCTCCTTTTTTAAGGTACTGGACATCGACAGGGGGATTCTCGCTGTCAACAGAGTCAGGTCAAGAGGTCTGCCCGAGGTGCTATTGCTTCCCGGCAACGCGGTCGCTTCGTACGACAGGGACGCGGATGCATTGCTGCTTCCAAGCTCGGTGATGCAAGAGAGATCCTTCGACAGCCTGGCAAACGCCTTCGCTTCCTTTCGCTGGAAGTACGATGCGAACAGCAAGCTCCAGAATATCTGGGCAGAGCTCATGGAGTACCGGGGCAACAGTCCGTTGTTCGAGCTGGAACCCTCTTTCAGGCAGGCCTATTCCACGTGGATCAGGCACGCGGCAAAAGGAGAAAAGCCGGAGGACGAACAGGTTGCGCTAATAGGGGAGGTCTTGGAAAAGGAGGGGGATTTCGCTCGCTGTCCGCTATGACGACAGGTACCAAGCGAGTGGCTTCAAAGCAGAATGTCTTTGAGTCCGGAAACTGAAAAGGCGCACCAAGCAAGCAATCCTCCCATTAACAGATCCCAAAATCGTCCCTGGGCAGGCATTATCCTCTTCTGAGCCGCACCCAACAGGGCCCACAGAAAAACTCCGTTCGTACATAGCAGCGCAAGAGAGATCGAGCAGCCGAAGACCCACGCAGGGGAAGAGGTCCAGGGCAGAATGAAGGTCGAGAGAGTGGTCAACCCCAGCAGGATGACCTTGGGGTTTAGAAACTGCAGCAAAAGCCCTTCCCGAAAGAGCGGCGGCGGCAGTTCCTTTCCCTCCGAGACACCGATCTTCGGAAACGCGATTTTCCAGGCCAACCAAAAGATATATGCAGCCCCCCCGACCCGCAGCACCGGAAGGACCGAGGGCAGCAGCCTGGCTAGAAGCAAATTGAAGGCCGCGCAGCAGAGCATGATGATAAAAAGCCCCGATGACATCCCCGCTATTAAGGGCAAGGTCTTGCGAATACCGTGAAGCCTTGCTGTATTCATCCCCAAGATTACATTTGGCCCCGGAGTATGACATGTGATGAGAACGTAGGTCAAAAAAGCCGTCCACTGCATTGTGCAAGCCCCTCCAATAACATATTCGACTGCCACCGTTGTAAACTCGGCAAGTATACCATAAATGACACACGTAAGAGGGAGCTGGGCATCCGCAAAGAGCCGTTGTCGCTGAATGGCTTGAATAAACGCGCCTTGACGCCTGAAGGCTTCGACGGTAGAATAATCCTCGCCTTGAAGGGTGCCAGTTGCGCCTGTAGCTCAGTGGATAGAGTATCGGCCTCCGGAGCCGAGGGTCTGGCGTTCGAATCGCCACAGGCGCGCCAAATACTGCTCGAAGGTGGTCGGGAGGATCTCTCCCGACCTTATATTTTTATAAAAGGATTCCATTGAAAGGAAGCGAATGATCAGGATGGATACTCCTCTATTGAAAAGAATATTGAACGCGAACGAGAAGAAAAGACGCTACACCCTCCTTATATCCGGCAGCTCGCTTCGTCCTTCTGGTGGAGGCCAGCCGGGCGACAGGGGAGAACTGAGAGGAGACGGCTTTCACTTTACAATCCAGGAATCGGAAAGGCATGACGAAGGGGTGGCCGTATCCGGCGTGGCGAATGGTGCCCCCGTCGAGGGGATGCTCCTTGAAGAGAGAGTAGACCTCGAACTTCGAGCCGTATATTCAAGAATGCACACGGGCGAGCACATCCTGTCCCGGGCCCTGGAAAGAGCGGAGAACTCGCTTCGCATACTCAAGGTGGCGGTGGGGGAGGAGGAGAGCGTTGTCTACCTGGATTACCCAGGGGAGCTGAACTGGGACATTATCTTCGCGGCGGAGACAGAGGCGAACGGGATAGTCAAGCGCGACCTCCCGGTCGAGGTACTGCTGCTAAGCAGGGAGGAGGCTGAAGACCTGCCCGGCATCCGCGGGAAATGGGAGAGGATAACGGACGATACCATCCGGGTTGTGCGCATCCCTGACTTCGACGTCATCGCCTGCTCCGGCACTCACGTCTCCTCGACGGGCGAAGTCGGAGACATACTCGTCACCGCCTTCAAGGGCCCGGCGCCCGGATGGGAGATAAGGTACAAGACCTCCGCGGGGGAGGAGCGGGACGAGCTGAGCCGAATCGCCAGG
>JAAYLU010000053.1 GCA_012521675.1 Synergistaceae bacterium
CTCTGATGCCGCAAGGCGTTAAGCACTTCAGAAAACCGTTCCTTCGATGGAGCCATCGACAGTGCCACAACCTCTGATGCCGCAAGGCGTTAAGCACCGGGGTTTTCCAAAACACTTCAACAGCAAACAAGAGTGCCACAACCTCTGATGCCGCAAGGCGTTAAGCACCCTATTTACAAAAACAATACTGCTCGAACAATCCATGTGCCACAACCTCTGATGCCGCAAGGCGTTAAGCACCCCTTGCCCGGGCAAAAGCGATGGAAGCCTACGATAAGTGCCACAACCTCTGATGCCGCAAGGCGTTAAGCACAGCGAGGGTGTGAGGGTATTTCCTATCTCCCGCCCCGTGCCACAACCTCTGATGCCGCAAGGCGTTAAGCACTACTCACAGCCGCTTCATGTCCAGTCCGTTCTTCAGGTCGTCGAAACACTTCTCCACGACGTCCTTCTCCCGGTAGCCCCGCAACGCCTCGCGCGTCGGGTAACGCTTCTCGCTCTTGACCCGCTTCAGCACCTTCAAGGCATCGATATTCTGCTGAATTTTGACGGCATCCGTCCCTTCCCCGAGAGCGAAGCCCGTACCTATAACAAAATTGCCGGGGTCCTCCCCGGCAATGTCTGCTATTCCGTCTCTTCTGCTGTCGTGCTTTCTTCTGCTTCTTGTCGTCGCCTCGACCGTTTCAGCCGATTGTCCAAGTCCTGAAGGTGTTGTGAATGCTATATCCGCGATATCCTGTCCAGAAACGCCCTCTTCTCCTCCTCTGTCAATACGCCCTTCCCCTCGTAGTCGCTCGCCGATTCTGGCACCAGCGGCGGCTTCATGCAGAACAGGTGCCTCGACTCCGCCCACGCCTCGTAGTCCGTCATCCCCGGATGTATCAACTTCAGCGTTTTCATCTCCATCATCGTCAAGCCCGCGCACCCTCTCGCCTCTCTCAACGCCTTCTCCTTCGACAGCTTCGCGAGCTCCTTCGGATACTCTCTCCGCCAGTGGTCCAGCGTGATCTGGGTGATCTCCTCTTCCGTCATCGGCAGACACCTCCCCCAGTACGGATTGTACCATGTTGGAACCTTCCGACTCAACGCGATCGTCAGTCTTTCGGAACCTGTTCTCGTTCCTCCACGCCTCGATTATCGCATCGAGCTCGTCCTGGGTCATATCGCCTTTTTCCACCAGATAGGCGAACCTTCCGGCCTCCTTCATGCTCATGCGGCCGAAGGGTCGGGAACATTTCGGCTCCTTTGGCGACAAAGACATCCTCCCTGGCCCGATCGTTAATGCTGTTCTCCACCATGGAGACGTAGTCGGGCGAACCCCCGGCGACCCTCCTATGAAAGGGCTTCGCGCCGTTCGAGGCGACAGGAGGGCCGTACTCCTCGGGATGACAGGGAGGCCGCGCTTCTCGTGGCTACTGAGTATTGTCATCCCGAGGCGGGGTTTTGCCGAGGGATCTGCTTATGGTGTTGCGCTAAAAGCGAGGTCCCTCGCATTCGCTCGGGATGACATGGGGACGCAGGCTCCTCGGGATAACAGAGAGGCCGCGCCTTCTCGGGATAAGCGATCGACTAGGCTTGCTTCGCTTCGCCTGTCGCCTGCTTACGTCGCTTCGCTCCTCAGGATGACAGAGAGGCCGCCGGGTAGCCGTAGCCGGCGGTCGCTTTTTTGACCGCGTCCAGCACTGCTCCTTCGACCGCTCTTGCTGCGAGAGCTCCTATTCCGTTGATGTCGGCTTCTATGTCGCCTGTCGAGAGGGCGAAGATGGTGTCGCCGTCTGCCATGGTGTGAGCGGGGCGCATCGTGCGCGCGAGGCCGTCGTGGGCCATGGACGCGATTTTCCGGGCCTGGGCCTTGGTGAGTCTGGCGTTGGTGGCCACCACTCCGATCGTCGTGTTGTCCGCGAAGAGGTCTTTTCTCTTCTCGCACGAGCGGATCAGCTCTTGTTCTGTTTCGAGAAAGCGGCGCTGTTGTTTGTCCCACGCTCCGGCTACAATTCTTCCCGTGTTCGGGTCAATGACGTCCCCCAGGCAGTTGACGGCGACAAGGGCGCCCACTTTAAGGTTGCCCGACCTGAATGCGCATGAGCCTATACCGCCGCGCATGGCGTTCTCCATTCCGTGGAACTTGCCCACGGTCGCTCCGGTTCCAGCCCCCACCGAGCCGCACTCGGGATTGAATGAAGGATCCAGGGCGTTCTCCGCCGCTCTGCGGCCCATGGCCCGGTCGGGGCGAGTTCGCCAGTCTCCGCATGCGAGGTCGAATAGTACGGCGGAGCAGACGATCGGAACCCTGGTCACTCCGACATCGAAGCCGATGCCGCGCTGCTCGAGCAGCTCCATGACGCCGGAGGCGGCATCCAGCCCGAACGCACTTCCTCCTGCTAGGACCACGGCGTGGATCTTTTCGACAAGATTTGAAGGGTCGAGCAGATCCGTCTCCCTGGTGCCCGGAGCTCCGCCGCGCACGTCGACGCCCGCGCTCGCGCCATCTTCGCAGATGACGACCGTGCACCCGGTTCCCGCGTCAAAATTTTGATCGTGCCCGACTTTGATGCCGGGAATGTCAAAGAAGGACAATGTCTCCATACTCATTACGACCTCCTGTTAATCGTTTTCACGAGGTTCGCTCGCGAGTTCGCGTCTTTTCAATTTTAACTCAATGGTAGCACGAGAAAATTCTGCATGCGGTCTTGAATGGAGAGAAATTACTTTATATTTAATACATCGAGTGGGATAATGCTCGTTATTCACGGCTGTTGTGGCCGAAATGAGACTATCGCAGCAATAGGATGCGATACCTGACCCTTCGAGGAGGATGAGTACGTGAGCAACTCGATGGCCGTGGACGAGAACAACGGCATGTATATAGCGAGCAACAAGGTGTGTCAGTCTTTGGAAATGGCTGCGAGCGAGGCTGCGCCAATGACCGGGGCGTCGCCTCCCAGGGCGCTGGTGCGCAGGTCGAGTGTGCTTCTGTATGGGGGGGCCAGGTAGTCGAGAGTTACGGGGCGCAGGGCGTTGATCAGGCCCTCGCCTCGGCTGAGGCCGCCGCCCAGGATGACGGCCTGAGGGTCGAGCAGCTGGATGATGGTGGCTATGCCCTTGGCTAGATTGTCTATCCACTTGTCCCAAAGGGGAGCGACGCGCTTCTCCATCCTCCGGGGCCATAGTTTTTTCAGGTCGGGGTCAAGACCCATGCCCTTGGCCTCTCGTTCGAGGGCGTCCGCGCCTCCGATGGCCTCCATGTGGCCGTGCGAGGTGCAGCCGCAGGGCTCGGTGGTCCCGGTGACGATATGGCCCGGCTCGGCGGCCATTCCGTGTGAACCGATCAGTATCTTCCCGCCTATTACTATGCCTCCCCCTATGCCGGTTCCGAGGGTCAGCAGTGCGTAGTCGGTCATTCCCCGCGCCGCTCCGCCCCACCCTTCGCCTAAGGCGTAGCAGTTGGCGTCGTTCTCCAGTTTGACCGGACGGCGTAGGGCCGCTTCAAGCATTCGACGAAACGGAATCCCGTCCCATCCTGTGAAGTTGGGAAGCAGAAGGGTGTTCTCCCTCGTCCTGTCCAGAACGCCTGGAATGCCGACGCCGACAGGAAGATTCAAGTCGGCGCCGAGTTTGTCCATCAACGAGGCGATTTGGTCGACCACGATGTTAGGCTCGCGCCCCGAGGTCGGCTCGGAGAGGCGATTCAGTATATGTCCGTCCTCCACGAGGGCCGCAGCGATGTTGTGACCTCCCAGGTCGACACCGATGGCCCTCATGGTTTATTTTCCCTCTATCCGTCTGCGCTGAAGGATCGAGCGTCTGTGTATCATCGGGCCGGTGAGGACGTACATGAGGCAGAAGAGGACGAGGGCGGCGGCTATCCAGGCCGCGTATATCTCGCTGAGGGCCCACAGGAGCAGCACTATGAGCACCGCCGGGGCGAAGAAGCGCACCTTGTTGGAGGGTTTTGGGTAGCGTAGGTTGGAGAGCTGAAGTGAGATCATCACAAGTATCATGAACTGGAAGACCATGGCGACCGGGCCGGTGACCAGGATGTGGGCTTCCGGGTACATTATCTGCGCAGCGAAGGCGGAGAGGGCAATCCAGGACGAGTTCACGGTTATTGGCAGCCCGATGAAGCCTCCCTGCCCGCGCAGGGGATCCTTCAGGCGGAAGCGCGACAGCCTGAGAGCGCCGGAGAAGACTATGGCGGCTGGTAGCACGGTCCTCCAGAAGGGGCTGGGCCCGTGCAGAAGCATAACGTACATCAGCACCGCCGGCGCCACGCCGAAGGCGAGGAAGTCCACGAAAGTGTCCAGCTCCGCGCCGAACTCCGTCGTTCCCTTCAGCCATCTGGCCACGTTGCCGTCCAGTCCGTCCAGGATCAGGGCGAGCATTATGTACTGGGCGGAGCGGGCGAGCAGCGAAGGCGCCGCCAGCCTCATGGCCTCCAGGGTGGAGAGTATGGACGCGAACCCGAAAAAGAGAGCGGACAGGGTCACCATCGTGGGGACTATCCGCCTCCAGTTGGACAGGATTCGCAGTCTTTGAAACTGCTGTAATCTCATGCTATTTTCCTTTCTTGACGAGGCGGGCTATGACCGTCTCCCCCGCTGTGACCTGGTCGCCGATCTTGGCGACCATCTTTATGTCGTCCTTGGGGAAGTACATGTCCAGGCGGGAGCCGAATTTCATCATTCCGAAGCGCCCGCCCTGCTCCGCTATCGTCATCTTGTCCTCCCTGGGCCAGTAGACGACCCTGCGGCAGACCGGGCCGACGATCTGCCGGATCAGGCAGGAAGTGTCCTCGTTTTTGACGAGGATCGCGTTGTGCTGGTTTACGTCGGAGGACTTTTCATCGAAGGTGAAAAGCCTCTTGCCGGGGAAGTAGCCGAGGAAGGTCGAGTATCCCCCTATCGGGAAGCGATTCACATGAACGTCGAACAGGCTGAGGAAGATGCTGATGCGGATGGTGTCCTGCTTGAGGTAGTCCTTCTCGAATACCTCGGCAACCTTGGCGAGCTTGCCGTTAGCGGCGGCCAGCACCACGTCCGGCTCGGTCGTGACTACCACGTCCGGGTCGCGGAAGAAGAAGACCATGTATCCCGCCATTACACCGCCGAATAGCAGTCCCAGGAAGGACGAGAAAATTTTTGAAGTGCCCGAGAGTATTGCGATGCCGTATATTGCGATACCCAACAAAAGAGATGCCAGAAGGAATGGTCTTACTTCCGGTCTTATTTTCATCAAAATGCCCTCCAGTTCGGAAATCTGTTGTCAGTGATCATTATACTCCAGAACCGTCACCAGGTCACGAAAAATCCGGCGTCGTGCTCCCTGTTAAGCGAGATTTCTTTTGTCCGGCCTGTGCAGGCGAACCTGTCGAGGCAGCGTATTATCTCCATGGCGCCGTCGAAATGCTCCACGAGCGCGGAACAGTGATCGATCCAGTCGCCGCAGTTGAAATAGTCGATGCCCTTGAAGCGCCTTATCGAAGGGGTGTGGATGTGACCGCATATTACACCGTCCACCCCGAAGGCCCTGGCAGTCTTCGCGACCTTCTCCTCGTAGTTGCCTAGCAGCTTGGCCAGGCCCTTGACCGTGTGCTTGACACGGGCTGAAAAGGAAGAGCGCCCCAACCCGAAAAACGATCGGAGAAGGCTCAGTCCCGCGTTTACGTGGCACGTGAGGTCGTAGGCCTTCGCACCGAGGTACGCGAGCCAGGTCTTGCGAATCATCGCCGCGTCGAACTCGTGCCCGTGCACCACTAGGTAGCGCTTGCCTCCGGGGGATGAGTGGACGGCGTTCTCGCAGATCTCCACGCCGCCGAAGAAGCTACCGTGGTACTCCCTCATGAACGAGTCGTGGTTGCCCGTGATGTAAGTGACCGGTATGGTCCGGGAGAGTTTTAAAACCCTGCGGATGACGGAGTTGTGCGACGCGGGGCGTCCTGTTGCTCCCCTTCCCGTCCAGCCGTCGAATATATCCCCGATCAGATAGAGTCTCTCGCACTCCAGGGAGCGCAGAAATGACGCGAGGCTGCCGGTTTTGCACCAACGCGTCCCGAGGTGAATGTCGGACAGGAAGACCGATCTGTATCTCAGGCGGCTCGCTCCTTTCCCAAAGTCGTGTTTCTTCATAGGCGAGGCGGCGCTAGTCATCGGGCGTGCCGGGCGTTATTATCGTCTTCAGGATA
>JAAYLU010000054.1 GCA_012521675.1 Synergistaceae bacterium
GAGTTCCTTGGCCAGGTAAGAGCCGTGTCCGCCATAACCTTCGGCCTTGAAGTCGAGAGCAAGGGGTACAACATAGTCGTGCTTGGCAACCCGGGCAGCGGCAGGACCACCTACGCCCTCGAGCGACTTCACGCCGCCGCCAAGGAGAGGTCGGCGCCCGACGACTGGGTCTATGTCTACAACTTCGACGACCCGGGGCAGCCCCTGGCGATAAACCTGCCGGCCGGCAAGGGAAAGACCATAGGCACTGCGTTCGAGGACCTGATCGAAGAGCTTAAGACCGCGATAAGCAAGGCGTTCGAGAAGAGCCAGTACGAGGACGCGAAGGCCCAGCTCGTCAAGGAGTTCCAGGAAGAGGTAAACGAGCTCATGGAGGGGGTCAAGGCCTGGGCCGCCGAGATCGGCTTTTCGTTGAAGCGGACCCCGCAGGGCTTCGTCAACATCCCCCTGACCGAGGAGGAATCCGAGGAGGGTGAGAAGGTCAAGCGAGAGATACAGCAGGAGGAGTTCGAGTCTCTGCCGGACGATGAACAGAAGCGCCTGCAGAAGCTGTCCGAGGAGGTCTCTCTCAAGACGCTGGAGACTCTGCGCAAGATCCGCGACCTGGAGAAGGGCCTGAAGGAGCGGATAATGAAGCTGGAGGCGGAGATATGCCGAAACGCCATCATGCCGTACCTGTCGGACATAAAGGAGAAGTTCGGCGCCAACGGCGAGGGCGACGGGGAGAGCGCATCCGGTGGCAACGAGGTGCTTGACTCGTGGATAGACCTTCTGGCCGAGGACATAATAGATAACTTCGGGATGTTTGTCGCCGCCGTCAAGGACGAGAACGCGGACATAGACTTCACGAGATACACCGTGAACGTCTTCGTCTGCAACGATCCGGACGATGGCGCACCCGTCGTGTGGGAGACGAACCCGACATACTACAACCTGGCCGGCAAGGTGGAGTACGAGAGCCGCCAGGGGTATCTCTACACGGACTTCAGGAAGATCGTCTCAGGCGCATTTCACAGGGCCAACGGCGGTTTCCTCGTCCTGGACGCGGAGAAGGTGCTGCTCAACTTCATGTCGTGGGAGGCCCTGAAACGGATACTTCGGACGGGAGAGGCCACGATAGAGAATTTGGGCGAGCAGTACGGCGCGGTGCCTGTCTCGTCTCTGCGCCCCCAGCCCATACCCATAAACCTAAAGGTCGTCATGGTCGGCACCCCCTTCCTTCACGCTCTCCTGCAGTTTTACGACCCGGAGTTCCTGAAGATGTTCAAGGTGAAGGCCGATTTCGACACCGACATGGAGAGGACCCCCGAGACTGAGAGGCAGATGGCGCAGTTCATAGCCTCGTGCCTCAAGAAAGAGGAGGGGATTCCCTTCGATGCCACCGCCGTGGCCGAGGTGATAGACTGCTCGGCCAGGCTCGCCGAGGATCAGCACAGGATGTCCACGGAGTTCAACAAGATCTCCGAGATAATCGTCGAGTCGACCGCGTGGGCAAAGGCCGACAAGGCCGATATCGTGAGCCGCGAGCATGTGAAAAAGGCCATCAAGGAGAAGAGATTCAGGTCCGACTTGATCCAGGAGAGGATAGCGAGATCCTTCAAGGACGGCCTCGTGAGAATAGACACATCGGGCGAGATAGTGGGGCAGATAAACGGCCTGTCTGTCATCGACCTCATGGACTACCGCTTCGGGCATCCCTCCAGGATCACCGCCAACGTATTCATGGGGCGGGAGGGGGTCGTAAACATCGAAAGAGAGGTGAAGATGACCGGTCCCATCCACAACAAGGGGCTCCTCATCCTCAGCAGCTACATGGGGAGGAAGTACGCTCAGAACGAGCCTCTCTCCCTCACGGCCAGGATCACGTTCGAGCAGATGTACGGAGGAATAGAGGGGGACAGTGTGTCGTCGACGGAGCTCTACTGCCTTCTGTCCGCTCTGTCCGGGGTCCCGTTGAAGCAGGGGATAGCAGTCACCGGGTCGGTGGACCAGTTCGGAAACGTGCAGCCCATCGGCGGGGTCAACGAGAAGATAGAGGGATTCTTCGAGTACTGTCAGCATGCCGGGCTCACCGGGGAGCAGGGGGTCCTGATCCCACAGCAGAACGTCCGTCACCTCATGCTGGATGATCCCGTCGTCGAGGCGGTCGCCGACGGGAAATTCTTCGTGCTGCCAGTATCCACGATCGACGAGGGCATCGAGGCGCTGACTGGAATGTCGGCGGCGTCCATCCATCGCAAAGTCGCGGCCAAGCTGAAGAAGTGGGCCAAGAAGGCGGAAAAGCATAAGAAAGAGGGGAAGTCCGGCGGCGATGAAGAGGAATAGCGTAAACGAGGCGATGCGGGCCAGGCCGCCGCAAATCGACAGGGTATTCGACATATTGGAGGAGCTGTGGGGCAACGAGAGTGAACCTCCCGCGCTGGGGCACGAC
This sequence comes from Synergistaceae bacterium, assembly GCA_012521675.1. Lineage (NCBI taxonomy): Bacteria > Thermotogati > Synergistota > Synergistia > Synergistales > Synergistaceae > Synergistaceae bacterium. The sequence continues at coordinate 2,432 of JAAYLU010000054.1, forward strand.
GAGCCGATGGACGGGCTGATGTTAACCCTCCTCTCTCAGAACACGAACGACAAGAACAGGGACAGGGGCTTCGCCGCCTTGAAGGAGAAGTACCCCTCGTGGGACATGGTGGCATCGGCGGACGCAAAGGACGTGGAGGATGCCATCCGACCCGCGGGACTGGCCAGGACCAAGTCCGAGAGGATGATGCTCATACTGAAGGTCGCCGAGGAGGTCTTCGGCGAGCATTCGCTCTCCTCGTTGAGGACGAAGGAGGATGACTACATCAGGGAGTTCCTGGTATCCCTTCCCGGGATAGGCGCCAAGACAGCGGCGTGCGTCATGCTTTTCGACTTGGGGAGACCGGCGTTTCCGGTGGACACGCACATCGCGAGGTTCAGCAGGAGGATGAGCTGGGCGAAGGAGTCGACCCCCCCGGAGAAGATTCAGCAGCTGCTCGAATCGTGGCTCCCCCCCGAACGTTTTCTGGGTGGACACATAAACATAATAGAGCACGGCAGGGGCCTCTGTCGCGCGCGCAAACCTGACTGCGGGGGATGTCCGATCAATCGGGAGAGACTCTGTCCCTTCGCCCAAGACGACCCCGAGCCACTGTAAGGGAACCCTTGAAAGCATGTGCGGACGACCCCTGTTCGGCGACACGGGGGTCGTCCGTTTCTGCGCCCGCTATTCGTCCTTGAGGCGCTCGATCACTATCTTGTAGCCGTCCGCGCCGTACTCCAGGAACTTCTTCACCCTGCTGATCGTCGCGGTGCTCGCCCCGGTCTGCTGGGCGATCTGGGGGTACGTGTACGCCTCGCTCAGCAGCCTCGCCACCTCCAGGCGCTGGGAGAGAGCCCTGATCTCCCCGATCGTCGCGACGTCCTCGAGGAAGGAGTACGCCTCCTCCACCGTATCAAGGGACAGGAACGCACGACACAGCTGATCAGTCAGTTTGTCCTTCCATTTCTCAGTCATGACAGCCAACCTCCTTCTGTATTCGTAATAACGCTTGCGATACGAAGTCCATCTCTTGCCCGTTACCGACGCTCACCCGGACAAGGCACCGGGATTCGGCCTCGTGGAGAGGGTGAAAGATTCGCTTGAGCGAGATGCCTTCGAGAAATGACGCCATCCTGTCCCATGCCACGGGGGCTCGTATTAGAACGAAGTTCCCGTCGCTTAGGAACGCCCTCCAGCCGTCAAGGGAATTGACCTCTTGGATGAAATTGTCGCGAAGCCGGGTGATCCCCCGAACCCCTTCAAACAGCAAGGATCGGTGTTCAAGTGCGATCTCCGCCGCCGCCGCGGTCAGGGAGTTCACATTGAACGGGGCGCGGACGTCGGAGAGCTCAGACGCGGTTCTCTCTCCGCACACTGCGTAGCCAAACCTGAGCCCCGCAAGTCCCCACGCCTTCGACATAGTTTTGAGGACCGCAACGTTCTTGGGCAGATCCTCGCCTTTCATGGAGTCCAGCCAAGTGCTTCGGGCGAACTCCCCGTAGGCCTCGTCGACGAGGATAGTCGGTTCAGCCAGTGAGACCACTTTGCCGATAAAAGAAGCAGGGTGCGTAAGGCCGGTGGGGTTGTTGGGAGTGTCCAACAGCACCAGGGAGGGACTCGTCTCAGACGCGGCCCTGATGAACGAGTCGTAGTCGAAGACCGGCTCATCTCCGTCCAGATCGGCGGGGATGAGCTGCAGGTCGGCCTTGAACAGTCCTGCGAGACGGTGATACTCGGAAAAAGTCGGGGAGAAGGCCAGGACCACGTCCCTCGGCCCAACGTACTTCGTGAAGATCATCCAGAGCAGCTCGTCCCCCCCGTTGCCGAGGACTATCCGCTCCGCCGGAAACCCGCAGTAGGAGGACAGTTTCTCTCTCAGTTCGCCGTGGTCCGGATCGGGATACCTGTTGAAGGGAATATCTCTTGCCGTCTCGAGGAATAACTTTTTCACGCTTTCCGGAAGGTCGTACGGCTTTTCGTTCTTATCGAGAGGACAGAGCATATATACAACCACCCTTCTATGCGAGTGCGCACAAAACATTATTATGATATGCTACGATTGCTGTTATCAGTATGTTTCGCAGTCTAGCACTCTGCAACGTTAATGTCAATTATTTATCGGCCGTACAGTTGTATTCAACAAAGTGATCCGACGACGGCCGGGGCGGGAGGTAGACTGAATGAGCTCAGCGGTGTTCATAGAGACAGAGAGGCTTTTTGAAGAAGAGGGAGTGTTGGCCGGGGAGATACTATCCTCCTCGGGGACTCTTTTGTTTCCCGCCGGGCTTGACCTGGAGTCCCTTCGCGCGGCCCATCCCGACGCCATTGAACAATTGAAGAGGCACGGCATCGAAAAGGTGCTCGTGAAAAAGCATGAACCCATAACGGAGGAGGAGTTCCGCAGGCTCATCTCGAATCTCTCTCCCCCCGTAGTCCGAATGAATCCCCTGCTGGCGAGGGTCCTGGCCCACCAGATGAGCGTCATCTACACCAACGCGAGCAACAGGGAGGTCAGGGAGAGAGGTATCAGGTCGCTCTACTCGATTGGCGAGCATCTCTCCTCCGAGGTCCGCCGGATCCCGCAGATAACCCTCTCCCTCGGAGAGGATGCCGAGCGCAAGTTCGAAGAGGTCCTGCACGGGGTGAATGTCGCGGTGCTGGCCGGGTTCATAGCAAAAAAACTCTTCCCGTCCTGGCCTGAGCTGGCCAAATCCGTGACGATCGGGGCGCTGTTTCACGATATAGGAAAGGCCTTCATCTCCCCGGCAGGAGGGGGGCTCGATAGGGCGGACGGGGCCTATCGCGCTCATCCTCTTCTTGGAGAGGCCCTGTTAAGGGACTCGGGGATAAAGAATCATGATATCCTTTCTTTCGTGAGGTCTCATCACGAGTCCTGGGACGGCGGCGGATTCCCGGACGGCCTCTCCGGAGAGAGCATCCCGGTGGGAGCGAGAATAGTAGCCGTGGCCAACGCCTTCATCAACCTGATGGTCTCCGGAGAGGAGGGCGGGAGAAGGTCGGATCGCGCCATCTCCTCCGTCATAGCGACGACCCTGGGGAGGTTCGACAGGTACATTGTGAGGACGCTGCTCGCAGCGGTCGGGCTGTATCCGGCGGGATCGGTGGTGGAGCTTAGCGACGGCAGGAGCGGAGTCGTTCTCGAGACACGGGAGAGAGACCTGATCCGCCCGAAGATCCTTCTTATGAGCGGACTTGCGAGAAACAGGGAGAGGGAGCCGGCGATCGTGGACCTGCGAAAGGATGCCGCGTTGAGCATTATCCGAGCGACAGGTGACTACGGCGCCATGCCTCTTCCACCCCTCGCGGCGGGAGAGGAGAGGGCGAGCATGCTTTTCAGGAAACACCGCCCGCCGACGGTCCTCAACCCCAGATAATTTTGTAGTCAAATGTCCGAAAAAGGCGATGCATATTGACACTCGTGGATCTTTGTTGTATCATCCCTCCTGTCGTATGCGGGAGTGTGGCGGAATCGGTAGACGCAGCGGACTTAAAATCCTCCGGGCAATGGCCCTTACGGGTTCGAGTCCCGTCACTCCCACCAACAGGGATGGTTACCGCGGGGTGGAGCAGTCAGGAAGCTCGTCGGGCTCATAACCCGAAGGTCGCAGGTTCAAATCCTGCCCCCGCAACCAATTCGGCGGTGTAGCTCAGATGGCTAGAGCATGCGGTTCATACCCGCAGTGTCGCTGGTTCGATTCCAGTCACCGCCACCACAAAGAAGAACGAAAGGCGGAGACTTCATCTCCGCCTTTTTTATTGGGGAGGCCACATGGTTCTACAGAGAACGGGCAAGGGGCATAGGGCCGTTCCTTACTCTCATTCCGCGGAGCGTCTGAAAAAAGTATTTCGGGAGATCGGCGTGGAACAGGGATGGTGGAAGTCGGAACTTCCCATCGTACTGGCCGTATCCGGTGGAGTGGACTCCATGGCGCTCTTCTGGTTCTTCCACACTCTGTGGAAGGGGCGGATCGCGATCGCGCACCTGAACCACGGCATCAGGGGCGAAAGCGCGGACAAAGACCAGGCCTTCGTGGGCGAGATCGCAAAGCTTCACGACGCGCCTCTTATAACGGAAAGCCTGCCTGTCCCGTCCTTGCTTCGTCGTGGAGAGTCCCTCGAGGACGGCGCTCGCCGCATCCGCTACGAGTTTCTCAAGAGGGCCATGACCTCCGCCGGGGCATGTGGAGTCGCGCTCGCTCACACGTCGGACGACTCCGTGGAATCTTTCCTGATGAACCTCTTCCGTGGAACCGGCCCCCGGGGACTTGCCGGCATACCCGAACGAAGAGGCCCCTTCTTTCGTCCTCTTCTCTCCTTCCAGAAGTCATTCCTCAGAGAGCTGCTTCAGTATCACTGCCTCCCCTGGAGGGAGGACCTTACGAATCTCGACGACCAGCACACCAGGAACCGCGTTCGCAACAGGCTGATACCCATGTTAGAGAGGGAATTCAACCCGCGCGTGAAAGAGGCGATACTTGGAACGGCGCAGGATATGAAGTCTCTGCGACGGGAGGAGGAAAGGCTCCAGTCGGTCCTGCTTCCCCTGCTGCGGAGGGAGATCCCCTTTGCCGCCTACGCCTGTTCGCTCTCTTCCCTTCGCTCTCTCGAAGAAAGAGAGCTGCGCGCCTTCTTCAGGGGCGTCGGCATGGGCCTCGGGCTGAGGGTCCTGTCGCGCGAGAGGACGGAGAACCTGTGCCTGCTGACCCGTCGTTCCGCCTCATGGTGTTTTCAATGGCAGGGAGATATTTCCCTTTTCTGTAGTTCTGACCTTGTTGTGTGGATCAGTCCTGATATACTATCTTTGAACAGTGGAACCGAACCGACGACTTTGCGTCTTGAAGGCGAAACGGGCGGATTTTCTTTCGGAAAGTGGCGATTCAATTGGGCAAGGGAACAAGCGCCGAATTGCGTCAACGGCGTCATGGGAGCGATATTCCCGCCTATTGACGAGGTTGAGGTTCTGCCTCTCTCTCGCCTCGACGAGAAGCCGGGGGACGGATCCGTTCCGGAATGGGCCCGTCCTCTTTTCACTGTGTTGCGCTCGGGTGATTCCGTTTGGATCCCTTTCTGGGGCGGCGGAAACGCAAACGAGGACTCCCGCGGGGGTGTTCGCTTCTCCGCGGTTGCCTCGGCTGTTTCATGATGGTCTGAGTGGACGGTTGAAAAGGATGGATTACAAACTCACCGGTCTATTGCTGTCGGAAGATGCTCTCTCGGAAAGGGTCCGGGAGATCGGCGCCCGGATAGGCAGGGACTACGCCGGCAAGGAGCTTGTCGTGATCGGCATTCTGAAGGGCGCCGTGGTCTTCCTGTCCGATCTTATCCGCGCCATCCCGGACACCGTCGATATCTCGCTTGACTTCATGGCGGTCTCGTCCTACGGCGATTCGACAAGAACCCGTGGCATAGTAAAGATAGTCAAGGACCTCGATGGCAGCATCGAGGACAAGGATGTCCTGATAGTGGAGGATATCGTCGATACAGGGCTCACTCTTTCATACCTGATTAAGCTGATGAAGGAGCGTCGCCCGAGAAGCGTGCGCGTCTGCGCTCTTCTCGACAAGGAGGAGCGGCGGGAGGTCAGGGTGGACGTCGATTATAGAGGCTTTTCCATCCCGGACGAGTTCGTGGTGGGTTATGGTCTTGACTATGGTGGAAAATGGCGCCATCTGCCTGCAATTCATATAGTCACCCGGGAATGATCCAACATACTTTCATTTTCAGTCAGGGGGCGGCGATAATTTGGGCCGATTAGTAAAAAACTTGGGTTTGTACCTCATAATGATAGTGCTGGTAGTCAGCATCGTAAACGTGTTTTTATCCCCGACCCAGGGACCGCAGCAGGTCCAGGAGATAGGATACAGCACATTTCTATCCGAGGTTGCGGCCGGCAAGGTCTCAAGCGTCTTGGTGCGCGAGAACTCGATCGCCGGCAAGTTCTCCGACGGAAAGGAGTTCGTCTCGTACGTCGTCGGAGTAGGCGACCTCGCCAAGGAGTTGGCCGGGAAGGGCGTGGCAGTGGAGGTCGAACCGCCTCAACGGACGCCCTGGTGGGCCAACATGCTCTCGTCGCTCTTTCCGACCCTGCTTCTCATAGGGGTATGGGTTTTCTTCCTCTACAACATGCAGGGGGGCGGGGGCAAGGTCATGAACTTCGCCAAGAGCAAGGCGAAACTCTTCCTGGACAACAGGCCGAAGGTGACCTTCGATGACGTGGCGGGCTGCGACGAGTCCAAGGAGGAGCTCTCCGAGGTCGTCTACTACCTTCGCGACCCGTCAAGGTTCACCGCCCTAGGTGCAAAGGTCCCGAGGGGCGTGCTGCTGCTCGGGCCCCCGGGCACGGGCAAGACTCTGCTCGCGCGCGCCTGCGCGGGGGAGGCCGACGTGCCGTTCTTCAGCGTCAGCGGCTCGGACTTCGTGGAGATGTTCGTAGGAGTGGGGGCCGCTAGGGTGCGGGACCTGTTCGAGCAGGCCAGGAAGTACCAGCCCTGCATAATCTTTATAGACGAGATGGACGCCGTCGGCCGCCACAGGGGCGCCGGGCTGGGCGGAGGACACGACGAGCGGGAGCAGACTCTCAACCAGCTGCTGGTGGAGCTCGACGGGTTCGACGAGTCCACCGGAATAATTCTGCTGGCCGCCACGAACAGGCCGGACATCCTAGACCCGGCGCTGCTGCGCCCCGGTCGCTTCGACAGGCATATAGTAGTGGACAGGCCCGACGTCAAGGGGCGGGAGGCAATACTGGAGGTCCACGCCCGCGAGAAGAAGCTTGCCGAAGACGTCGACCTTGCCGTATTGGCACGACGTACCCCTGGCTTCGTTGGGGCCGACCTTGCCAACCTGGTCAACGAGGCGGCCCTGCTCGCGGCCCGCGGAGGCGGGAAGGAGGTCGCCATGAAGGACTTCGAGGAGGGGATAGACAGGGTGATAGCCGGCCCTGAGAGAAAGAGCCGTCTTGTAAGCGATAAGGAGAAGCTTATCATCGCTTATCACGAGACAGGGCACGCCCTCGTCGCGAAGCGCATACCCTCGTGCGACCCGGTTCACAAGATATCCATCATCCCAAGAGGGCACATGGCCCTGGGCTACACACTCCAGCTGCCCGAGGAGGACAGGTTCCTGATGTCCAAAAACGAACTGCTCGACAAGATCTGCGTGCTGTTCGGAGGTCGCGTGGCGGAAGAGCTGAAGTTCGGCGATGTAACCACCGGTGCCGGCAACGACCTGGAGAGGGCCACCCAGATAGCGCGTCAGATGGTCACAGAGTTCGGAATGAGCGAGAAACTTGGCCTTGTAAAACTAGGGCGCAAGCACAGCGAAGTCTTCCTCGGCAGGGATATCGGAGAGGACAGAAACTATAGCGACGCCATAGCCTACGCCATCGACCAGGAGGTCAAGGCGATAATAGACAGCTGCTATGAGAAGGTGCGCAGCATACTGATAGAGAACTCCGAGGAGATGGACATGATCGCCGAGGCCCTGCTGGAAAGGGAGATCCTCGAGGGCAAGGAGCTCGATGAGCTGCTCGGAAACAGCGATTCCGACGGGGAAGATGACTCCGTCGAAGAGAAAGACGAGAGAGAAGAGGGCAGCTTGAGCGAGGGCGACGAGGAAGAGAGAGATGACGAGAGCTCGGGTGAGGGCCACGAAGAAAAGAAAGATGACGATAGCTACAGCGACGGCGAAGAGCCGTCGGCACAGGAGCCACAGGAGCCTGCTGAACAGGAAGAAGAGGCCGAATAGAGCCAGTTGGCTGATTGCGAGTCCAGGAGGATCCGGGAGAGGCTCTCTTCCCCGGATTCTTCCTGTCTTTTCGAGGTGTTTTGATTGGCAGCTATGGAGAGGAAATTTGAACTCAAGTCCGACTGGGGCCCCTCGGGGGACCAGCCCCAGGCGATAGAAGCGCTTATAGACGGAGTGAATGAAGGGCTGAGATACCAGACCCTTATGGGCGTCACCGGGAGCGGTAAGACCTTCACGGTAGCCAACGTCATCCAGTCCGTGCAGCGCCCGGTGCTGGTGCTCGCACACAACAAGACATTGGCCGCACAGCTTTACAGCGAGTTCAAGGCGTTCTTCCCGAGGAACGCCGTGCACTACTTCGTCAGCTACTACGACTACTACCAGCCGGAGGCATACGTCCCGGCTACGGACACCTACATAGAGAAGGACGCGTCCGTGAACGAGAGGATCGAGAGATTGCGGCTGGCCGCGACGAAGGCCCTCATCGAGAGGCGCGACGTGATTGTCGTGGCGAGCGTGTCATGCATCTACGGCCTGGGGTTGAAGGAGGCGTACGAGAGCGTCATCTTTCCCTTCTCGGTGGGGGAGAGCTGGGACCGCAGGGACTTTCTCGAAAAACTCCTGGAAAACTACTACGACAGGAACGACATGGTGCTGGAGCCCGGAAAATTCAGGGCCAGGGGTGACATAGTGGAGGTCTTTCCCGCTTACGAGGAGAGCGCTCTCAGGATCTCCTTCTTCGACTCGGAGATAGAGCGCATCGACGAGTTCGACCCGGTATCGGGCAGGACGATAGAGAGTTTGGATCGGGCCTCTGTCTTCCCGGCGCAGCACTACGTCACGGACAGGGATGCGATCTCGAAGTCCGCGGGTCCCATACAGGAGGAGATGGAGGAGCAGGTCGCGTGGTTCGAGAGCCAGGGCAGGCTGCTTGAGGCGCAGCGCCTGCGAATGAGGACCATGTACGACCTCGAGATGCTGCGCGAGGTCGGGTACTGCTCGGGAATCGAGAACTACTCCCGCTACCTGGACGGCAGAAGCCCTGGCGAGCCTCCCGGCACGATGATAGACTTCTTCCCCGAGGACTTCCTGCTTATTGTAGACGAGTCTCACATCACCCTGCCGCAGGTCCGGGGGATGTACAACGGCGACAGGTCGAGAAAGCTTGTCCTAGTCGAGAACGGGTTCCGCCTGCCATCCTGCCTGGACAACCGGCCGCTTGAGTGGACGGAGTTCGAGGGTCACATCCACCAGGCGATATGTGTCACCGCGACCCCAGGCGACTACGAGATGTCTGTGTCGGGCAAGGTCGTAGAGCAGGTGATCCGACCGACCGGAGTGGTCGACCCGGAGGTGGAGGTAAGGCCCGCGCGGAACCAGGTGGACGACCTCATCTCAAGGCTGAGGGAGATAGAGAAGAGCGGCGGCCGAGCGATTGTCACCACCCTCACCAAGAAGTCCTCCGAGGACCTGGCGGAATACCTCGCGGAGCTTCGGATGAAGGCCCGCTACATCCACTCGGAGCTTAACGCCTTCGAGAGGGCGGAACTGATAAGAGACCTGAGAAGCGGAGAGATCTCTACCCTGGTCGGGATAAATTTGCTCAGGGAGGGGATGGACCTCCCCGAGGTCGAGCTGGTCGCCATCCTGGACGCGGACAGGGAAGGCTTTCTGCGGTCATACAGGTCCCTGATCCAGATGATGGGGCGCGCTGCGAGGAACACCTGCGGCAAGGTAGTGCTATACGCCGACGAGGTCACTGAAAGCATAAAAAAGACCGTCGACGAGACGGTGCGCAGGCGAGACCTGCAGACCAGGTACAACGAGGAGCACGGCATAACGCCCGCCACTATCCGCAAGGAGATAGTAAGCCTTCTCCCCGAGGAGCTTATGGACGGATCGTTGCATACCCCTTCCAAAAAGGACGGAGTCGGGGCCGAGACGTTGAGAGAGCTCTCCTTCCAGGAGATGGAACAGCTGATGTGGAAGGCGGTCGAGAGGCTCGATTTTGAGAAGGCGGCCCAAATAAGGGACGCCCTCGCGTCGTTCGAAGGGAAGGAATTTAAACGTGTTGCAGTGGATACGAATAAAAGGAGCAAGAGAGCACAATTTAAAAGACATAGACGTTGACATACCCAGGGGAAAGCTGGTGGTCGTCACCGGGCCGTCCGGCTCCGGCAAGTCGTCGCTGGCCTTCGACACACTTTACGCCGAGGGGCAGAGGAGGTACGTAGAGTCCCTGTCCGCATATGCGAGGCAGTTCCTCGGGGTTCAGAAGAAACCCGATGTAGACGACATCTCGGGCCTTTCCCCCGCCATCTCGATAGAGCAGAGGGGCACGTCGCACAACCCCAGGTCGATAGTCGGCACGGTGACGGAGGTCTACGACTACCTGAGGCTGCTATACGGCCGCGTGGGAACGCCATACTGCCCTTCCTGCGGCAAACCGGTCTACCGCCACACGCTCGACGAGATAGTAGAGCTGGTTTTCCGGGAGTTCCCCGACAGGAGACTGGAGATCCTCGCCCCCTTGGTGAGGGGTAAAAAAGGAGAGTTCCGCAACCTCTTCGCCCAGACCAGGGAGAAGGGGTTCATGCGTGTCAGGGTGGACGGGGCGGTGCTGTGGCTCGAGGAGGAGATCCAGCTCGACAAGAACAAGAGGCACTCAATCGAGGTGGTGGTGGATCGCCTGCGAATACTAGAGGACAGACGGTCGAGGATCTCCGAGGCAGTGGAGACGGCGTTCTCCCTCAGCGGTGGCTACGTGCTCCTGCTGGACGAGGAGGGAGGGGAGAGGGTTCTCACGGAGAAATTCGCCTGTGCCGACTGCGATGTCAGCATGCCGGAGATAGAACCGAGGCTCTTCTCTTTCAACACTCCTTACGGCGCCTGCCCCGATTGCTCCGGGTTGGGAAGCCACCAGTACTTCTCCGAGGAGCTGGCGGTCGACCCGGCCAGGACGATAGAGGACGGTGCGCTGCTGCCGTGGAAGAAGAAGCACTACATGCTTTTGAAGCTGGAGAAGTTCGCCCTTCACAGGGGGTACGGCCTCGACGTTCCCTTTGAAAAACTCCCGGATCACGTCCGCGACTTTATCCTGCACGGCGCCGACGAGCGAATACCTTTGAACTTCAAGGACGGGAACCAGAACAGGACCTACATGGGACGCTACGAGGGACTGCTGCCTTGGCTGGATTCTCGCTACAGGGAGACGGAGTCCGAAGGAGTGCTCGAGGAGCTGGAGTCCTACCGGGTGGACGACCTCTGCCAGGCGTGCGACGGGCTTCGGCTGCGCCCCGAGGCCCTTAATGTAAAGGTCGGCGGTCGCGGAATCGGGGAGCTCGTCTCCATGCCGATAGACTCACTCAGGGGGGCCCTGGGCGGGATGACCTTCTCCTCGTCCGACGAAAAGGTAGTCCACCAGGTGCTAATAGAGGTGAAGAAGAGGCTCGATTTCCTGTCGGACGTCGGCGTGGGATATCTCTCCCTGCTGCGCCGGGCGGACACCCTGAGCGGCGGCGAGAGCCAGAGGATTCGCCTGGCCACCCAGATCGGCTCCAAGCTCAGCGGGGTGCTCTACGTCCTCGACGAGCCGACGATCGGACTCCACTCAAGGGATACGGAAAAGCTGGTGCACACACTCGAATCCATCAGGGATCTCGGCAACAGCGTGGTAGTCGTCGAGCACGACAGGGAGACGATAATGGCCGCGGACTCGATCATAGAGATGGGGCCGGGCGCGGGAGACGGCGGCGGGGAGATAGTCTTCTCCGGAAGCTACGAGGAGGCGCTTAAGTCCAACTGGCTCACCGGTCCATACCTGAGGGGGGAGCGAACCGCGGTTTCATACGGAAAGAGGCGAAAGCCGACCGGCTTCCTGACTGTGAAAGGAGCGTCGCACAACAACCTGAAGGGCATCGATGTATCCTTCCCGACCGGGGTGTTCCTGTCGGTGACGGGGGTCTCCGGGTCGGGGAAGAGCAGCCTTGTGCACGACGTGCTCTACAAGGGACTGAGAAGGCTCCTCGACAGGGACTTCCGAGAGAGGGCGGGGAACCACGCGGGCATAGAGGGGTGGGAGCATTTCAGGAACGTTGTGCTGGTGGACCAGAGCCCCATCGGGCGAACTCCTCGCTCCAACCCGGCCACCTACACCGGGCTGTTCACCCTGATAAGAGAGCTCTTCTCCGAGCTTCCCGAGTCCCGCATCCGCGGTTTCGCGCCCGGAAGGTTTAGTTTCAACGTGAAGGGGGGCCGCTGCGAGGCCTGCCGAGGCGGCGGCGTGACCAGGGTATCCATGCTCTTTCTTCCGGACGTCTACGTACCGTGCGAGGTCTGCGGAGGAAAGAGGTACAACCAGGAGACCCTCTCTGTGAAGTTCAAGGGGAAAACCATAGCCGACGTGCTGGAGATGACGGTGGACGAAGCACTCGCCTTCTTCCGCGATATCCCGAGGATTGCCTCCAAGCTGACGCTGATCGCCGAGGCCGGGCTCGGCTATATTCGCCTGGGGCAATCAGCCCTCACACTGAGCGGGGGCGAGGCCCAGAGGGTGAAGCTGTCGAAGGAGCTGAGCAAGCGCTTCAGCGGGCCGACCCTCTACCTGCTGGACGAGCCCACGACCGGACTCTTTTACACCGACGTGGAGAAACTGCTTGGTATCATCGACAAGATCGTCGACAACGGAAATACTGTCTTGCTCATCGAGCACAACCTTGATGTGCTTCTCTCGTCCGACTATATCGTCGACCTGGGACCCGAGGGCGGGGACTCGGGGGGAAGCCTGGTGGCTGCGGGCACGCCCGAGGATCTTATAAGGGGACGGAAGGGACACACCGCCGAGTTCATCAAAAAGTATGCCAAAGAGATAGAGGGGAGAGAGAAGAATGAAAAGAAAAAGAAGCGGATCCAGCAGAGGAGCGGGGGCAGGAAGGAGCGGGCGACCGGGCTTCCAAGGACCGGCTCGTCCTAGAGAGGGCCGGCCCGAGGCCGAGATCAGCGAGGACATTCACTGGGGAAGGCAGATGGTCGTAAAGCTGCTCAAAGAATCTCCGGACAGGGTGCAGAAGGTCTACTTGGGCAAGAACGTCAGCGACAGGTTTTCGATGCAGATAGGCGAGCTGGCGGGGAAGGGGCGAATAGTCGTCCAGAGAGTGGCCCCGGAGGCCCTGACCGAGATGTGCGGCGGAGCGGAGCACCAGGGGGTGGCGTGCAGAAGCGGCATATCCATGATGGAGCTTGACGACTTGCTCCTGCGCCTGCCGGATGCGACCGGGCCCGTCTTGCTGGTGCTGCTGGACCACATCCAGGACCCTCAAAACCTTGGCTCCATAGCTCGCAGCGCCGAGGGATGCGGGGCGTCCGCTGTGATCTTCCCCAAAAGACGAGCGGCCCTTCCCGGCGCCACCGTGGTCAAGGTAAGCGCCGGGGCGGCGCTGCGCGTGCCCATGGTCGTCGTGAACAATGTGTCCCGGACGGTCTTGGAGCTTCAGCGCAACGGCTTCTGGACGATAGGGCTCGACAACAACTCAGGCCGGTCCATCTGGTCCGAGCCGATGCCCGAGAGGACGGTCCTGGTCGTGGGCTCCGAAGGCGAGGGTCTGTCGAGGCTAGTCAAAGAGACGTGCGACGAGGTCGTAAGGATACCCCTGCACGGTGCCACCGGTTCCCTGAACGCGGGCGTAGCCTGCGGAGTCGCCATGTTCGAATGGGCCAGGAAATGGGGAGAGCACGAGTGATGCGACTCGCCTGATCAATCAGGCCTTGGGCCCACCGAGGCGGATGACCACAGGGTGCTTCAAGAAGGCTAGAAGACGGACTTCACGCCGCCCAGCTCCATGCCCCTGCCCTGTTTCATGCCGCGTAAAAAGATATGCCTGGCCACGTACAGATCGAAAGCCGCAAAACCGACCGATTTGAAGAAAGTGCCGGAGGGCTTCTCCCCCTCAGGAGACTTCAGCAGAGAGCCCAGTGTCCTGACCCTCTCCCTGGCGAGAGCGCCCGAGGACAGGGGATCGATAAGGTCGCCCGTCTCGTCGAGCGCATGAGCCGTGTCTATGAAAACATCGTCGACGGACTTGAAGACCGCATCAGGGTATTCCCTCATATCGGGGCGGTAGGAGCCGATGCCTACCAGCGTCTTTCCCTTGAAAAGAGAGGGAGTATTCTTGAACAGGGGCTGCCGAGTCGTGGTGGCGGTTATGACGACATCGGACCTCCTGAGCAGCGAGGACGCATCCTTCTCGGTGCCGATTTTCGTCTCCGGCAGCGCCTCCTCAAGACGGGCGGCGCAACTCGCGGCCCTTGATTCATCGGCATCGAAGATCGATACCCTTTCAAAAGAGCGGACCGAGCAGGCGAAACAGGCCTGCCAGAAACCCTGCTCGCCCGCGCCCACTATCCCAAGGCTTTTGACCCCCTCCTCGGAGAGAGTGCGGACGGCGAGCCCTCCAACGCCGCCGGTCCTCAGGGCGGTCAGGGTTCGTCCGTCCAGCAGCGCCGTCGGCCTTCCGTCGGAGCCGTCGAACAGCAGAAAAACGCCGTTAATAAAAGGCTTTCTCCTGGCGGGGTTGTCGGGGAATATGGTCAGGACCTTCAGCCCCCAGTCCCTCTTCGTAAGGCAGGGCATAGTCATGAGGGTCTCGCCTCCTAGTTCCGCTGATCCCCTGAGAGGAGCGACCAAGTCCACATCGCCGCTTTCGATGTCGAGCATCGCTCTCTCGACCGAATCGATGACGCCTGAATAGCTGTAAGAGCCGAGCATATCCTCTTCGCTCATAAAGAACATATCAAGATCCCCTCCTCAGAAATGTGAAAGACATAGTCGATACTCGGGTAATTTTACCCGTAATATAAAATAGAGTCAAATATCCGTATTGTAGTGCGCGGTATTTTTATCATTACTATCGATTTTTGTGTTTGTGAAATTTCGATTTTCTTTCTCTCCAGCAATGATCCAGTAGGTATAAAGTAATAACCTTCGAAATTTCTCTTGACAAAAAAGGCTCTCGCAGTGCAAAATTGGATCTTATAAAATGCAGCCCGCTTTTCCGGGAGGAGATATCGGCCCGACAAAAATGAAAAATATTCTTTCCATCTTCTAACACCGCCTCGCGTCGGCTTATCTATGCTGCGGATTGTTTTTCGTCTGACGTGGAAGCGGAATCCGCTCTCTTATTGTGTCACCGATCCGCGAAAGGAGGAAGTTGTATTGGATGAGAAGGTAAACCCTGGAGGGAGAGAAAAGGGCCTTGCTCTGATCGAAGAGCACCCGATTCTCGATTTCCAGCACGGGAAGAAGGTCCGTTTCATCTTCGACGGAGACGAGTTCGAGGGTTTCGAGGGAGAGCCTATCTCCACGGCCCTCCACGCAAACGGGGTCAGGATTTACAGGACGACCGCCGACATGCACAGGCCGAGAGGCTTTTTCTGCGCCATAGGAAAATGCAGCAGCTGCTTCATGGTGGTGAACGGAGTCCCGAACGTCAGGACTTGTATCACTCCCCTGACGGCAGGCATGGTGGTTGAGACCCAGCGTGGCAACGGAGTAGTGCCCGATGTCGACGAAGGGAGCGGCCGCTCATGAAAAAACTCTCCACGGAGATACTCGTAGTCGGAGGCGGAGCGGCAGGACTCAGCGCAGCCGCCGAGGCGGCATCGGCGGGAGCGAAAGTACTCATCGTAGAAAGCGACCTGCGCCCGGGAGGGCAGCTTATCAAACAGACTCATAAATTTTTCGGCAGCAAGGACGAGTATGCCGGAACTCGCGGATTCAAGATAGCAGACATCCTGCTCGACGAGATCGACTCCTTCAAGGACAGAGTTTCAATCCTCCAAAATACGACCGTAAGTGGCTACTACATGGAAGACGATGTCTTCACCGCCATGAGAGGCGAGGAGGAGTACTTCCAGATAGATGCCAAAAAGACCATCGTAGCCACCGGCGCACAGGAGCGCCTCATCCCCTTCCCCAACAACGACATCCCCGGCGTATACGGCGCAGGCGCCGTCCAGACTCTCATGAACGTCTACGGCGTGCTGCCCGGCAAGCGCGTGCTCATGGTCGGAGCGGGCAATATCGGCCTTATAGTCAGTTATCAGTTGATGCAGGCGGGAGTGGAGGTCGCGGCGGTGGTCGAAGCGGCGCCGCGAGTGGGCGGCTACTGGGTGCACGCGGCAAAGATACGCAGAATGGGCGTTCCCATTCTATTGCGTCACTCAATTAAAAGGGCTCTTGGGAAAGAATACATCACGGGCGCGGTGATCACAGGCCTAAACGAGAGATTTGAACCGGTCGGACCCGAACAGGATGTCGAGTGCGACCTGATCTGCATAGCGGTCGGGCTCAGCCCCACCACCGAGCTGCTATCCCAGGCCGGGTGCAAGATGATGTACGTCCCCCAGCTCTGCGGAAACGTCGCTCAGAGGGACCGAAGCATGAGGACCTCCAACCCGAAGTTCTACACGGCGGGCGACGCGGGCGGGATAGAGGAGGCGAGCGCGGCCATGGTGGAAGGACGTATCGCCGGCCTGTCGGCAGCGGCCGCCCTTGGATATCCCACGGAACACGGAAAGCTTGACGAGTACTGGGGACGCCTCCTCTCGCTTCGCAAGGGCGAAGCCGGCGCTCGCATCTGCCAGGGTATCGACTGTGTTCTCGTACAAGGTTGGGAGGGTGCGGCAAATGAGTGATAAGGACTTGGATATGCTTTTCAACAGCGGCGTGCTCACCGGCGAGAGGGAGGGGGCGATTCTGCCCCCGCGCGAGCTGTGGGAGGGTAAAAAGGGAGGGCTTGTCGTGGTCGAGTGCCCCCAGAGAATCCCGTGCAACCCTTGCCACACCAGCTGCCCCACCGGTGCCATAGTGGCCTTCGCCGACATAAACGACACCCCGAAGGTCGACTGGACGAAGTGCACCGGATGCAGCCTGTGCGTGTCCGCATGCCCGGGCCTTGCCTGTTTTGTAATCGACCTCACTTTCTCGGAGGAGAACGCCCTCTACAAGCTCCCCTACGAGATGCTCCCCCTTCCGGTCAAGGGGCAGAAGGTGCATTGCCTTGACCGAGAGGGCAGGTGCGTCGCGGAGGGGGAGGTAGAAAACGTGACCCAGCCGAGGAAGGACAGGACTCACGTGGTGCATGTCTCCGCGCCAAAAACTTTGGTCAACGTTTTCCGTTCGATAAGGGTGGTGGAATAATGAGCGCTTCGCCTGAGAACAACGAGAAGGTCTACGTATGCCGGTGCGAGGAGATAACCATGGACGAGATCCACGAGTGGATCGACCGGGGTTACGACACGGTGGAGGAGCTCAAAAGAGTGCTCCGCGTCGGGATGGGACCGTGCCAGGGTCGCGGCTGTCAGGATATCATAATGAGAGAGATAGCCAAAAAGACGGGCAAGCCGATAACCGAGGTCGAGCCGGCCAGGGTCCGCCCGCCTGTGAAACCAGTGAAGCTAGGGCTCCTCGCCGACGGAGGTGAAAAGTGATGGACTGGAAGTCGAGAGCCGATGTCGCCATAGTCGGCGGTGGCATTATCGGAATAGCGACGGCTTATAACCTGGCCAAGCTCGGCGTAAAGGACGTAGTCGTCGTGGAGAAGGGGACCATCTGCAGCGGCTCTACCGGAAGGTGCGGCGCGGGCATAAGGGCCCAGTGGGGCACCGAGATGAATTGCCGGCTCGGAGTCGCCGCTTTGGACATTTTCGAGCAGCTCGACGACGAGCTGGGGATGTCAATCGGACTGAATCAGGGAGGGTACCTGCTGGTTGCCTACACTGATGAAGAGAAGAAGACACTTCACAACGGCATGACTCTGCAAAACTCGCTCGGGATAGAATCGAAGGAGATCTCCCTGTCCGAGGCTCGCGAGATTTGCCCTGGGCTTGCCGCGGAAGATGCTGTCGGCTTCTTCTTCCACGGGAGGGATGGACACGCAGATCCGTTTCTGACCACCTTCGCCTACCTCGAAGCAGCAAAGCGCCTCGGTGTCGTCTGTCACAGAAACACCGAGTGCACGGGTGTGACGGTGCAGGAC
>JAAYLU010000055.1 GCA_012521675.1 Synergistaceae bacterium
CCGCCTCACCCACCTGCGCTCCGGCACGGGCAGCTTCCTTGCCTCGGAGAGGATACGGGTGAGAAAGAACGAGTCCATCGCGGTCTTGGCATGGAACAGGGCCTCCCCCCTCGCCTCCTTCTCGACCCGCCGCAGAGGATCGCCCAGCACTTTCTCGAGGGGCCCGCCCCTGACCGATTCCAGCACATCGCGAAGCGATTGCGCCGAGAGCAGCCTCTCCTCGTCGGCCAGGGAGAGGGGCGCGGAGCCGACCCAGCGCCGAAGCGCCTCCCGGCTGCCGAGCCCTGTTACGATCATCCGAAGGACCCGCTTGATGACCTCGACATCGAAGCGCGCGCCCCAGGCGTCCAGCAGGGAAGAGCGCATCCGCCCCAGGTAGCGGCCGAAGGGCGCCTCCTCCATGACGGGCACCAGTGTGATAATCTCCTCCAGCTCCCACCTGCGAAGCTCCTCCGGGTGCGGAGTGCCGTCGAAATATCGGCCGTAGGCCTCCGTACGAGAAAGGAAGGACGCGATCGCCCCGACCGTCTCGCACTCCAGCAGGCGCATATAATCCTCCCGGGAGAGCATCCTTCCCCGAAAGACGCGAGCCTTGGCGGACGCGGAGGCCCTTTCACCCGCGGAGAGAAGCATTACTCCTCCTTGACGCCGCCGTAGCGAGCAGCGACCTCCAGGGTCAGAGACCTCACGATCTCGGGCGCCGACTGGGCGAAACGCTCCTTCATCCCCGCTCGGCCGCGCGCACCCATCTCCGCGATCTGCGCCGCCTCCAGCTCCGCCGACTGGCGTGCCGACTCCACGATCGTCTTGGCCTGGGTCCTGGCCGCGGTCAGCCTGGTCTCCCTGTCTGCCGCCAGCCGCTCGCGGGACTCGCGCAGCATCTCCGACGCCTTGCGCCTTGCCGCCTCCACCCCCGCGGCCGCCTCATCGGAGGCGTCCAGCAGCTCGATCAACACAGTACTAAGGTTCAACCCTCCGCACCTCCCTCCGAAAGACCTTCACGCGCCATCTTCATGCGAATGAAGTCCTCTCGGTCGTTCTCCTCCAGCACGCTTGCGATCCACGCAAGAGCCGCCCTCTGCGTCGGGACCACGACCTTCTCCAGCGCGTTGACCCGGCGAAGAGTGCGCCGGATCTGCGTCGCCAGCCTGTAGACGGACGTCTCCACCTCCGCCAGCCGCGCGATCAGCGACAGGACCTCCCGTGCCCTGCTGTATGCCGCGTCAAGCACCCCCGACGTGCCTAGAAACGAGTAGCAGAGCTCCGGCGGCCTGTCCACAGGGTCGACCCGCGGGATCTCCACTCCCATGACGGAACGAAGCCGTATCTTGAAGTCGTCCGACTCGGGCGCGGAGTACGCCAGCTCCTCCACGTTGTCTATTCCAAGCGACAGCCCCGCCATCTGCAGGCTGAAGTAAGCGTCCGCGAAGACCCTCTCCAGGCTCTCCTGGAGCTCGCGCGCCTCGCGGATACGCCCGGTCAGCTCCATCAGAAGAATGGTCCGCTTCTGCTCGAGCAGCCCTCTTCCCTTCTCAGCCAGCCTAAGGGAGGAGGCGATCCTCACCGCATTCCCCCGCGTCGGCGCAACCTTCGGAACCACCCTTCATCACCCCTCCCGGATTGGGTTTCTATTATGATGGTGTAAATTCGAACAGGAGCCACTCGCTCTAGCCTCGGTTATGATGTAACTGCGACACGACATCAAACTGGGGAGGCGTCGAACTCATGGCTCGGATCAATATTACACTGGAAACTGAACTTTTGCACGTAGGGCATCCAGACACAGGGGAGGAGATTTCAGCCGCTTGACATACAAAACCCATCTGATATGTTGTAATCTGGGTTTATCCGTGATTATCGGCGTTAAGCCGGATGCCGGGCCGAAAGATCGGGCACCTCCGGAAGTGTAATCAGCGGGAAGTTGACGAGTGGGTGAGAAGCGGTGGTTCGAACACTAAAAACAGATAACGAGAATCCTAATGGCTAAACTCGAAGAACTTAAACGTGGCGCGACTGTCAAAGGCATTCTGCCGGACGGGTTCATAACCTTGGTGGATGTGTCCTGGATTGGCTCCGTCGCCGTCGAACTGATCTACAAGGACAGCAAGGGCAAGCTGGCCAATGAACTGATATATCGCGACCGCGAGGGCGACCTGGAGATAATGGAATCCGGCAAACCCTGGAGCTTCGATGGCGATGCCGACCTTTTCCGGCTGGTTTCCGAGGCGCACCGCATTAACCTCGCCCACCTGTTCGATCCTCTTCTAGCGGTTCACACCTCCCTCGTTGACCCCCTTCCGCACCAGATCACAGCCGTTTACGAGTCGATGCTTTCCAGGCAGCCCCTTCGTTTTCTGCTGGCTGATGATCCCGGGGCGGGAAAGACCATCATGACAGGACTGTTGATCAAGGAGTTGATCGCACGAGGCGACCTTCAGCGCTGCCTCATAGTCTGTCCGGGCAACCTGGTAGAACAGTGGCAGGATGAACTCCATCGGCGCTTCCGCCTGCCCTTTGAAATCATGACCAACGACAAATACGAGGCGGCCAGGACCGGCAACTGGTTCACGGAGAACCCTCTCTCCATCTGCCGCCTCGACAAACTCAGCCGAAACGAGGACGTACAGGAGAAGCTCAAGACCACTGATTGGGACCTTGTGGTCTGCGACGAAGCCCACAAGATGAGCGCATCCTTCTGGGGCGGCGAAATCCGCAGGACCAAACGCCACCAGTTGGGACAGATTCTTTCCTCCCTCACCCGTCATTTTCTGCTTTTGACCGCCACGCCCCACAACGGAAAGGAAGAGGACTTTCAGCTGTTCATGGCGCTGCTGGATGAGGATCGCTTCGAGGGCATCTTTCGCGACGGCGTGCATTCCATCGATGCAGGCGATCTGATGCGTAGGATGGTCAAGGAGGATCTGCTCAAATTCGACGGTCGTCCACTGTTTCCGGAGCGCAAGGCCTATACCGTCGAATACGAGCTCTCCGACGGTGAAGCGGACCTGTACCAGCGCGTGACCGAGTATGTGCGCGACGAGTTCAACCGCGCCGAACAGCTCGCAGGCGACGGCCGCAAAGGCACTGTTGGGTTTGCCCTGACCGTACTTCAGCGACGATTAGCCTCTTCTCCAGAGGCCATTTACCAATCGCTTCGCAGGCGCAGGGAGCGGCTGGAGAAGAGATGTGACGAAGAGGAACTCCTCCGGCGGGGCGCACAGGTCCGCATCGATTGGCGCATGGACGTCCCGTCCCTGTCCGAGGATGACCTTGAGGACCTCGAAGACGCGCCTGATGAGGAAGTCGAGAAAACCGAAGAGCGAGTCGTCGATCTGGCTTCGGCGGCTCAGACAATCGCCGAGCTAAAGGCGGAAATCGCAATCCTCAGGGATTTGGAGCAAGCGGCCCTGACGGTTCGTCAATCACGCTCGGACCGCAAGTGGGATGAGCTTTCGAGTCTGCTGCAGAACCAGACGGAGATGTTCGATGCCCACGGTCATCGCCGCAAGCTGATTATTTTCACCGAACACCGCGATACCCTGAACTACCTTCATGATCGGATCGGGTCGCTGATCGGGAGGCCGGAGTCCGTTGTGACCATCCACGGAGGCATGGGCCGCGAGGAGCGAAAGAAAAACGAATCGCTCTTCACCCAGGATAAGGAAACAGAGGTGCTCATTGCCACGGACGCGGCGGGCGAAGGCATCAACCTGCAGCGGGCCCATCTGATGGTCAATTACGACCTGCCCTGGAACCCGAACCGCCTCGAACAACGGTTCGGCCGCATCCACCGCATCGGGCAGACGGAGGTCTGCCACTGCTGGAACCTCGTTGCGTCAAAGACGCGGGAAGGCGATGTCTATCGACGCCTGCTTGAAAAGTTGGAGGAGGAACGCAAGGCGCTGGGCGGAAAGGTATTCGACATCCTCGGCAAACTGCTCTTCGGCGATAAGCCCCTGAGGAGCCTCCTCATGGAGGCCATTCGCTACGGAGACCGTCCGGACGTACGCGCCAAGCTTAATCAGGTCGTCGACAACGCCATGGACCGGAACAAACTCCGCGATCTGATAGAGGAACACGCCCTGGCGCACGACTCCATGGATGCCTCCCGCGTCCGGGAAATAAGGGATGACATGGAACGGGCTGAGGCTCGCCGTCTACAGCCCCATTTTGTTGCCGCCTTCTTCATCGAATCCTTCAGGCGGCTCGGCGGTACATTGCGGGAAAGGGAGCCGAGACGCTACGAGGCGACCCACGTTCCGGCGGTCATTCGCAACAGGGATCGGATCATCGGAATGCGTGATCCCGTCTTGGCGCGATATGAACGCCTGTCGTTCGAGAAAGAACTGATCAACGTCCCGGTCAAGCCTATGGCAGAGTTCATTTGTCCCGGTCACCCGCTTCTAGACGCCACCATAGATCTGATCCTTGAACGGCACCGGGACCTCCTGCGACAAGGCGCCGTCCTGGTAGACGAAAACTCTCAGGAGGAGGATGCGAGGGCGCTCGTGTACCTGGAGCACTCCATCCAGGATGCGCGCACCGATCGCAGCGGAAACCGGCGCGTTATCTCCCGCCAGGTTCAGTTCGCGGAGGTGGCTGCATCCGGCGATGTTCGCAGCGCCGGATATGCGCCATACCTCGACTACCGCCCGCCCACTGAAACGGAACTTGCCCTGATCCGGCATATGGAAGAGCCCGCCTGGCTTCGCAACGAGATCGAATCCCGTGCCCTCGACTACGCCGTCCGGAACCTTGTGCCCTCCCACCTGGAGGAGGTCAGATCCCGCAAAGAGCAGATGATTGACAAGACCATGGCCGCGGTCAAAGAAAGGCTTACGGCGGAGATCACCCACTGGGACCATCGGGCGGAGCAGCTCAAACAGCAGGAACTGGCGGGCAGGGTCAATGCAAAAATCAACTCCGACAGGGCACGCCGTCGGGCCGACGAGCTGACCATGCGGCTCCAGAGGCGGATGGAGGACCTTCAGCAGGAACGCCGCATCTCGCCGCTTCCGCCGAACGTCATCGGCGGCGCGCTTATCGTCCCGGCAGGCCTTCTTATGAAACTGAACGGAGGGGAAACCACCACGCTGCATACCAGGGAGACCAGGTACGTCGAAATGCTTGCCATGGAGGCGGTGATCGCAGCCGAAAAAAGGCTCGGCTTTCTGCCCCGCGATGTGGCGGCCGACAAGTGTGGATACGATATCGAGTCCCGCGATCCGGCGGGGGAGTCGCAGCTC